>JAKSPZ010000027.1 GCA_024404395.1 Clostridia bacterium
GAAAGTTTCGGCGCCGCCGCCGATAGCACCCAGACCCTGACGCCGACCCTGCTGGAGCAGAACGATGGCAATCAGAGCGATGGAGATGACGATCAATACGATATCAATGATAACGGAAACAGCAGACATTGGAACATCCTCCTCTATAATCACACCGATGATTATACCACGGTCACAATAAAAAGGCAACTACAAAAACAATATTTAATAAAAAAAGGAGAAGCAGATCTGCTTCTCCTTCGGGAAAACGAAATTACTTGAGCTCGGACGTGCAGTGGGGGCAACGGGTTGCGTCGTCCGCGATCTCCTGCTTGCAGTAGGGGCAAACGCGAGCGGGCTTGGCGGGGGCAGCGGGTGCGGCGGGCTTCTTCATCTTGTTGATCGCCTTGACCATCAGGAAGATGCAGATGGCGATGATGAAGAAGTTGATGACAGTCTGAACGAAGTTGCCGACTGCGATCATGGGAGCTTCTTCGCCGGAACCGAGCTTGATGCCCATTGCGGTGAAATCCAGGCCGCCCAGCAGCTTGGCGATGATGGGGGAAATGAGGTCATTGACGACGGAATCAACGATGCCCTTGAAAGCAGCGCCGATCATAACGCCGACGGCCATGTCGATAACGTTGCCTTTGAAAGCAAACTCTTTAAACTCTTTTACGATTTTACCCATGGTTCTTCCTCCTCGAATAAATCTATGGTATAATTCATTATACTACAATCAAAATTGCTTTTCATTAAAGATGTTGTATATTTTTTGGACAAAAGAACGACGGAGATTGAAAAGCGCCGATGATCCACATGGAGGCGATATCAATGAACCCCAATTGTCTGACGGCTGCATTGCCGGAAGAGGTGTTGAAACGGCGATTTGCCGGTGATTTCGAAGCGGAGGAAAAACTGATCGACCGCCTGCTCTCACTTCCCGAGACCACGCCCCTCCTGCGCGAGCGACTGCTCTGCGAGAAGGCATATATCCGCGAGCTGCCGGATTGCTATCCCTACGACAGGCCTACGGCGATGCGGATGCTCCGCGAGAAGATTGCAGACTTTACCGAAGCCGAACTGGATGCGCTTGAAAACGAGCTGGCGGTGGAATACATCTATCGAAACGGCGAGAAGTATTATCTGCGCAGCTTTCTTGCAACGTTGATCAAAACGCGCCCCGAGTTTGTCAAACGCGCGGGCTTGCCTGAAAACACAGCCTATAAGTTTCTGGACGAGACTGTGGAGACGCTGAAGCGGGCAGGTTCTCTGACCTATGATATCGGTCTGAATGTCACGCTGAAGATCGCCGACAGTACGTTCGTCAAAAACGGTGAGACAAAGGTCTGGCTGCCTTTGCCCAAGCCGAGTGCCCAGCAGCACGATATCAGGATCGAGGCGGACGGCTATAAGGCAGCCGAAGATGTGCCCCAGCGCACGGTGTGTCTGGTGCGACGTTCGGAGGAAAACATGCCTTTCAGCATCGATTTCCGCTATCTGAACACGATCGTCTACGCCGATCTCTGGAACGGCACGGAACCTGCAAAGCCGCTGTATCCCAATGTGCCCGCACCTGTGGCGGAAGACCTTGCGGAGCTGCCGCCTCATATCGTCTTTACCGAGGAGCTGAGAGCGCTTGCAGAAATGCTCTGCGCGGACGCGAAGACGGCTGTCGAAAAGGCACGGCGCATCTATGAATACGTGACGATGCAGGTCAAATACGCGTTCATGCGACCCTATGCGCTGATCGAGAATCAGGCAGAGTATTGCGCATTGAACCGTCGCGGCGATTGCGGCATTCAGGCGCTGCTGTTCATCACGCTTTGCCGTATCGCGGGCATTCCCGCGCGGTGGCAGTCCGGCTTGGAGATGTATACCAAGTCGCCGGGAAGCCACGACTGGGCGCAGTTCTATGCCGAGCCCTGGGGATGGCTGTTTGCCGATCCCAGCTACGGCGGCGCCGCTTATCGCAGCGGTGCGACGGAGCGGCATCAGTTCTACTTTGGCAATCTGGATCCTTATCGTCTGGTGGCGAACAGTGCCTATCAGGCCGATTTCGATCCGCCGTTTACGGGGAATCGAATCGATCCCTACGACAATCAGACGGGCGAAGCCATGATCGACGGCATTGCGCTGGCAGAGGATGATCTGGATACGGTGTTCAGGTTCACAACATTCAAAAGAGCATAAATAATGAAGGGGCGCTTCCATGGGAAGCGCCCCTTTTGTCTGTTTTGGGATTACTTGTAGAGTGCCTGATTGGCCATCAGCAGATCCACGGTATCGGTGTTGATGATGCGGGACTGCATGTCGGTGACCATGACACCGTAGCCGTTCATGTTCCATGCGTTCTGCAGGTCGATGACGGCGTACAGCGTGGCATCGTCCAGCACACCTTCGGTATAGGTGCCGTATGCCAGCCAGCCGCGCTCGACGAGGATGTTCTGCAGCATTGCGATGGTGCCGTAATCGCTGGAGCCGGTGATGGGCTGAGTGCCTGCGGGCTGCTCGTATACAGGCTCCTGATAGACAGGTTCTTCGTACACGGGTTCCTGATAGACAGGCTCCTCATATACGGGTTCCTGGTAGAGGGGTTCCTCGTCTGCGGGCTGCTCGTACACGGGCTCCTGATAAGTGGGTTCCTCGTGCACGGGCTGCTCGTAAACGGGCGCTTCGTAGGTGGGCTGTTCGACGATCTCGATGCGCATGAAGCGGACAGAGGCGGTGGAAACGGAACCGTCTGCACCGTAGGCGTCAACGGAGAAGGTGTAAGTCTCGTTACCCGCCAGCTGATAAGCCTCAAGCTGGGTACCGGTGCCGGTGATGTTCTCCATGGAAGCGCTCACATTGCCGTAGGCATCGATGAGCTTGATGGAGTAGGAAGTCGCGTCGTCGGCATACCAGTCAAAGTAGATGGTACCGTCGGTGATGATGACATCGCCGCTATAGTCGTTGATGGGGGTAATGGAGAGGGAGACAGCGCCGACAGAGGGAACGACCACGACAGGTTCTTCGTAGACAGGCTCCTCGATGGGATGCTCTTCATAGCCCTGAGTGTTTTCCGCGATGGGCTGTTCTTCATAGCCATGAGTGTTTTCCTCGACGGGCTGCTCTTCGTAGCCCTGAGTGTTCTCCTCGACGGGCTGCTCTTCATAGCCCTGAGTAGGCTCCTCAACGGCTTCCACACGCTTGAAGGTAACGGAGCCGTAGGAGACAGAACTGTCAGCGCCGTAAGCTATGACGGTCAGAGCGTAGACCTCATTGGCGGCTAGCTGAGCGGTATCCAGCTGGATGGAAGTCTGAGCGATGTTCTCCTGACTGGCGAGGACATTGCCGATGCTGTCCACGAGACTTACAGTGTAGGAAGCGGCGGATTCTGCGTACCAGTTGAAGGTGACCAGACCGTCGGTGATGACGACATCGCCGTCGTAATTATTGATGGGATCGATGGAGACGGAGAGGGCACCGACAGCGGGAACGACCTCGACAGGCTGCTCGACGGGGATGTCGGAAGCGTTGTTGTTGTCAGCAGTGTCGTCCTCACCGCCGGGGAGGTCCTGAGAGGGAACGTCCGCAACGGGCGTTTCCTCAACAGGGGTCTCCTCAACGGGCGTTTCCTCGACGGGAACCTCTTCGACAGGTGCTTCCTCATTTGCGGCAGGCAGCATGAAGTAGAGGACGGTGGATTCGCAGAGCGGATTGCCTGCGGCGTCGAGTGCACCGATCTCAATGCTGTAGACAGTGTTGGGGACGATCTGAGCTGCGGGCATGGTCGCTTCTTCGATCGACATGGTCGTGGAAAGCAGCTCGGGGTTGTTCTCGTCGGAGATCAGGATGCTGTAGGCGGAAGCTCCGTCGCAGTGCCAGTGGAAGCTGAAGGTGTCGGCATCGGCGGGCAGCAGGCAGACACCGTTTTCATCCGTTGCAGAACCTGCGATGGCGATGCTCGTCGCGACGGCTTCGGTGGGTTCAACGTCGGGAACGGTGGGTTCAACTTCAGGGACGGTGGGCTCTTCGGTGGGAACATCGCCTTCGGGCTCGGTGTCGGGAATCACGTCCTCAACGGGCGTTTCCTCGACGACGGTTTCTTCCGTGGGCAGGAACTCATCGGAGGGCTCGGTCTCGATCACGGTCGTCTCTTCGGGGGTGGTGGGGAGTTCGGTGGATTCCTCATCCGCAGTGACGACGAAGGGGACCATGGCGGGCGTACCCTGTGCGTTCTCGGTGTCCTCGGGAACGGGGTTGACGGTGGCAACGTAAGTTGCTTCGGGGATGAGCTCGTCTGCGGGGATGGTGATACCGGTATCATCGCAGGTCACGCTCATCACGACGCTGTTGGTGCTGTCGGTGATGCTGAAGTTGTAAGCAGCGGCGCCTTCGACCACATCCCAGTCAAAGTCGAGGCTCATGGCGCTTACATAGCTGATGCCGTCGTCACCGACGTCTGCGCTCAGCAGCGTGGGAACGGGAGCGCTCAGGACGATAATGGCCTCGGAAGGCTTGCGGAGCAGGGAAACGCTTGCCGCAGTGGCGTTGTCCAGCGTACCGGCGGCCGGGATCGCGGTGACCTTCAGAGTGTAGGTGGAACCCTCGGTCATTGCGGTGGGATTGAGGGTGAAGGTGGTCTCGGTAGTGGCTACGGAGTCGATGGTGACATCGGAAGCGTTGATGACTTCGATGTAGTACTGGAAGGCATCGGTCACCGCATCCCACTTGAAGGTCACGGGATCGCTCTCCAGAACGTAGGTGCCGCCGACATCGGGCGTCAGGTCATCACTGGTGATCACGGGCGCATCGACGGTGGGAATCTCGGGAACCTCGGTGTTCAGGGTGAACTTGCGGGTCACCGTGAAGGCATCCGCGATGGTGCCGTTGGTGGGAATGGCGGAGACGGACAGAGTGTAGATCTTGCCTTCCGTCATCAGAGAAGAAGAGATGGAAGCGGATTCATCGATGGTGTTGGTATCCAGGCAGACATTGCCGTTCTCGTCCAGGATCGCGACGTAGTAGGAAGCGACATCGCCGTCCGCGTACCACTTGAGCTGTACGGTGCCGGGATGGATGTAATCCACATCGTTCTCGGTCTTGTCGGTCTGGATGATGGCGGTGGTCACATCGGTGATGGTGCCGATGACGGGGATCACGGGCTCATCGATATGCTTGAACTGCAGGGTGGCGGAGGTGATATGAGCGGAGTTGCCGTCCATCGGGTACGCGGTGACGCGGATGGTGTAGACCACATCCTTGGTCAGAGCGCCGAGGGAGAAGCCGGTCAGCTGCAGCTGGGTATCATCGTTCAGATAGACCTTGCCGTACTGGTCGGAGATATTGACATTGTAGGAAGCGACCTCGCCGGCAACGGTCCAGGAGAAGGTGACAAAGCCGGTGGTGGTGCAGCTGTCGGTAATGCAGTAGACGCCATTCTCACGCTTGAGGAAGCTGTCGAGGGTGATCACAGGCGTACCGAGCTCGGTGGGCTTGATATAGCGGGGCGCGTAGGGGGAGAACAGCAGTTCCTGCATCTTGGGGGTAGCGACGCCGGTGGGTCTCATACCGACCTGCTGCTGGAAGAGCTTAACGGCGTTCTGGGTGGCACGGCCGAAATAGTTGGTGGTGTGGCCGGTGAAATAGCCCAGTTCGCGGAGACGACGCTGCAGGCGATTGACGCGGATGTTCTCATCGCCGCGGCGGAGGGTGATGTAGCCGGCGTATTCGGGGGCATTCCATGCGAACAGTCTTGCCTGAACGGTGGCGCTTGCACGACCGTCGATGACCAGACCGACCTGTGCCTGGAAGCGGCGAACGGCTTCTTCGGTGGCGGCGGTATAGGTGCTGCCGGGATTCTCCTCAAGATAGAACAGTGCCTGCAGGCGGTTGTTCAGCTGGCGGACACGATAACCGGTGTCGCCACGGCGCAGCTCGATGTAGGTGGAGCAGCTGTTTGCGTAAGAGGAGTACAGACGTTCGAGGGTAGCACGATCGGCGGTGCCGGTGGCGGGCAGACTGTTCTGCTCCTGGAAGAGCTGGACTGCCAGCTGAGTGCGGCTGCCGTAGATGCCGTCGGCGGCATCGGCGAGATAGCCGAGGTCGCGCAGACGCTGCTGCATGCGGGTCACGCGGAGACCGCGATTGCCGCGGGCAAGGGCGACGTAGGGATCGAAGGCGGAGAGCTTGCCGCCGAGGATGAGGCGCTGCAGTTCTTCGTCGGCGATGCCGGTGATGGGGCGGCCGAGATCATCCTGCAGGAGCTCGATGGCGTACTCGGTGCGATAGCCGAAGATGCCGTCGATGTAGTAATCATAGTAACCCAGATTGTACAGAGGCTCCTGAATGGCACTGACCGCATCGCCGCGGCTGCCGCGGTACAGAGGTCTGTACTGAACGGCGGGCGCGAGCAGGGTCCAGGCGTGGGACTCTTCGGGGATATCGATCTGCTCGACCAGTACGTACTTGTCGTTGCCGGTCTTGGTGGCGTCGGTGGTGAACTCCATGAAGGTGAAGGTCGGGGTAGCAGAGGCTTCGGAGACCTTCGCGTAGACCAGCAGCTGACCTTCCATGGCGCTGAGAACGTAGCCGGAGATCGTGCTGCCGGCGGGAAGGCTTGCGTAGCTCGACTTCAGCGTCAGGTACTTGCTGAGGTCGCCGGTCTCGGCATTGACTGCGTAGATCACGTTGTCGCTGCCCAGCATGAAGAGCTTGCTCTCGGAAGCAGCCAGCATGGTGGAAGAGACCTCGGGCGTGGTCAGGACCTTCTGATCCATGGTCTCGGCGTTGTAGCGCTTCAGTCGAATGGCGCTGCCGGTATTGGCAAGATAATAGACATAGCCGTTCACGACTGCGAAATCATAGACGTTGGTGTCGATGATATCGGCGGCAAATGCGCCCTTGCGGAGAATGCGCAGGTCGCTGCCGTTGTTGATATAGACCTGGTAGGTGTCGCCGACCCAGAGCTTCGAGGGCGTTGCTTCGGAATAGGTCTCGAACTTGCCCGTGATGGTGTTCAGGATCAGTGCACCGGCGTTTTCAACGTAGTTGGCAACGGGACCGTCAACGGTGGCATAGATGGAGTCGAAATTCTCGACGGAATTCTGTGCCACGGCGTCGGTGCCGCCATCAAAGTTGTAAACGCGGATGGTATTGCGCGCGGCGGTGGGGATATAATACACAGACTGCGCGGCAATCGTGCACGCGTCGATAACGTTGGCACAGATCACCTTTTCGGTATAGGTGTTCAGGTCAAGCGCGATCAGCGCGGTGGCGGCTCCGTTGTCGCTGAAATAGACGACACGGTATGCGTCGACGGAAACGATGCCGGTAGCGGAAGTCTTGTTGACGGCGGTGCTGTTGCCGGGGATCAGCAGATGACCGTTGCCGTCAAGGTAGACCGACAGACCGTCGTTTCTTGCAACGAGATCGGTCGTGACCTCTGCCAGCGCCGAGCCGATCATAAGGATCGACAGCAGTGCTGCCAGCAGAACTATCAGTCGTTTGTTCATAAAATAATCCTCCAAAACGTAGGGATAACTTTTAGACGCATCATTATAGCACGGGGTTCCTTTGAATTAATGATTTATAAATGTAATTTTCTTGGGAAATAGCAGGAAAATTAATTGTATGCGAGTATAATAAATACAAACGGAATGTGATTCTGTTCCACTAATATTGTTGATTCATACAAGGAGAAGAATAATATGGCACAGCAGGTTACCAAACAGACCATGATCGGCGAACTGCTTCAGATCGACCGCGGCGTTGCTCCCATTCTGCTCGGCATCGGCATGCATTGCCTTGGCTGCCCCGCTTCCACCATGGAGACCATTGAAGAGGCTGCTGCTGTTCACGGCGTTGATGCAGACGCTCTCGTCAACCAGCTCAACGAGTTCATCGCGAAGAACGCACAGAACAACGGCTGATCGACAAATTGAAATAAAGAGGTTGCTTCGTTATCGAAGCAACCTCTTTTGTTTATTTGCGCTCAAGGATGGGTTTGAGATATTCGCCGGTATGGCTGCCCTTGACTTCCGCCACTTCCTCGGGCGTACCCTTGGCAACGATGGTACCGCCGCGGTCGCCGCCGTCGGGACCGAGGTCGATGATGTAATCTGCGGTCTTGATGATATCGAGATTGTGCTCGATGACGACCAGCGTATTGCCCTGGTCTGCCAGACGCTGCAGCACCAGATTGAGACGCTCGATGTCGGCGACGTGGAGACCTGTGGTGGGCTCGTCAAGGATGTACATCGTCCGACCTGTG
>JAKSPZ010000028.1 GCA_024404395.1 Clostridia bacterium
GCATCGATCCCGTCCGCTACATCACCAACCGTTCCACCGGCAAGATGGGTTATGCCATCGCCGAGGCAGCAGCCGCCCGCGGTGCGGAAGTCGTGCTGGTGTCGGGTCCCGTCGCGCTGGCGGCGCCTGTGGGCGTGACCCGCGTGTCCGTCGAATCCTCCGCCGATCTCTGCGAAGCGGTGCTAGCGCGGGGCGACTGGGCGGATGCGGTCATTCAGGCGGCGGCGCCCGCGGACTTCACCCCCGCGACCGTTGCGGACAAGAAGATCAAAAAAGACGGTGCGGACATGACCATCAAACTGAAGTCCACCACCGATATCGCCAAAGCGCTGGGCGAGAACAAGCATGAAGGTCAGGTGCTGGTGGCCTTTGCCGCCGAGACCAACGACGTCATGGAGAACGCCCGCAAAAAGCTGAAGAAGAAGAACGCCGACTTCATCGTCGCCAACGACGTCACCCGCAAGGGCGCAGGCTTCGGCGGAGAGACCAACATCGTCACCATCATCTCCGAGACCGAATGCGAGCCGCTGGAGATGATGTCCAAGCGCGAAGTGGCGGATGCCATTCTCGACCGCGTGGCGGATCGCCTGAACAAGTGACCATGCGATACGCCGATGTAGTGGTCGACCTTTCGGCAGACGCCGTCGATCGATTCTTCACCTACGCCGTCCCCGACGACATGCCCGTGGGACCCGGCTGGCAGGTGAACGTGCCCTTCGGACCCCGTGCCCTCGAGGGCTTCGTGGTCCGGATGAAGGACAGCTGCGATCTGCCGCCCAACAAGGTCAAACCCATCCGGGACTGCGTGCGGGACTATGCCGTGGTGCTGCCCGACCTGATGGAGCTGTCCGACTGGATGCATAAGCGGTACGTCTGCAACCGCGTGGATACCCTGCGGCTCATGATCCCCGCAAAGATGCGCGGCGACCGCGTCCACGAAGCGCAGACAAGATTTGCCCACCTCACCCTGAATGCGGAGGAAGCGCGGGCATTTATCGAAAACAACAAACGGGCCAAGGCGCAGTGCGCTTTGGTGGAATCGCTTCTGGAAGGCGACAAGCCCACGCCAGAACTCAACAGCAGCGCGCTCCGTGCGCTGGTCGAGAAGGGCGCGGTGGTCTGCACGCTGGAGGAGCGTTTCCGCACGCCCGCGTCGCTTAAACACATCGAGCCCGCGGCGGATCCCGAGCTCATGCCCGAGCAGAAACGGGCGGTGGATCAGATCAACGCGGCGCTGGAAAAAGACGGCGGACGCTTCCTGCTGAACGGCGTCACGGGCAGCGGCAAGACAGAGGTCTACATCCGCGTTATCCGCCATGCCCTGGCGATGGGGAAGAGCGCCATCGTGCTGGTCCCCGAGATCGCCCTCACGCCGCAGATGGTCTCCTGGCTCCATGCCCGCTTCGGCGATACCGCTGCGGTGCTCCATTCCCGCCTGTCCGACGGCGAGCGCTACGACGAGTGGCGACGCATCCGCTTCGGCAAGGCGAAGGTGGTCATCGGTGCCCGCAGTGCGGTGTTCGCGCCGGTGGAGAACTTGGGTGTCATCGTGGTGGACGAGGAGCACGAGCATACCTATCAATCCGACAAGCGTCCCCGCTACGATGCCCGTGAGGTCGCCCGTCATCGCGCGGAGAGCGCAGGTGCGGTGCTGATCCTGGGCAGCGCCACCCCTTCGGTGGAGACCTACATGCGCGTGCAGCCCACCGTGCGCCCCGAGAACCGACTGGAGCTCATCGAGCTTCGGCAGCGCGTCAAGGGACGTCCCCTGCCCGAGGTGGACGTGGTGGACATGCGCGGTGAGCTGGAGAAGGGCAATCGTTCCATCTTCTCCACCAAACTGCTGGTCTCTCTGAAGCACTGTCTGGCGGAGGGACGTCAGGCGATATTGTTCATGAACCGACGGGGGTATTCTACCTTCGTCTCCTGCCGCGCCTGCGGCTATGTGGTGAAGTGCGGTCAGTGCGACGTGTCCATGACCTATCATCGCACGGATGAAACGCTGCGCTGTCACTATTGCGGCGCCACGCAGGCACCGCCCAAGGTCTGTCCTCAGTGCGGCAGCCGATACATCAAGTACTTCGGCGTGGGTACCCAGCAGGTGGAGGAGGAAGTGAAGAAGTGCTTCCCCGAAGCCCGCACCGTCCGCATGGACAACGACACTACCCGCCAGAAGGACGCTCACGAGAAGCTCATCGATGAGTTCCGCAGCGGGCGCGCCAATGTGATGATCGGCACCCAGATGATCGCCAAGGGACTGGATTTCCCCAACGTCACCCTTGTGGGCGTCATTGCCGCCGACGCCACGCTGAACCTGCCCGATTACCGAAGTGTGGAGCGCACGTTCCAGCTGTTGACGCAGGTATCGGGACGCGCGGGTCGCGCCGACGTTCCCGGCAAGGTGGTCATACAGACCTACGACCCCGACCACTACGGCATCCGCCTCGCGGCAAAGCAGGATTTCCGCGCCTTCTATGAGAAGGAGAGCGTCTTCCGCCGCCGCGCGCTGTATCCGCCCTTTACCGTCATCGCCCGCATCGTCTATACCGCAAAGACCGCGGAACAGGCGCAGGCAGCGGCGGAAGCGGATGCGGAGAAGCTGGATCAATGGATCGACGAAACGGGCATCCGCAGGGATGTCATACAGATGCGTGCGCTTGAGGCGCCCATCAGCCTGCTCAGAGGCATGAGCCGCTGGCAGATATTTATGAAAGTTTATTTCCGGGTGGATATGAACGCCGTGGCTGTGAAGATGCAGTCGCTGGCGGACAGCGTGCCCGACGGGATCTCCGCGGAAGTGGAGATCAATCCGACAAATCTGTTCTGAAGAGGTAGATATTATGGCTATTCGCAGGATCGCAATCGAGGGCAAGGACGAGGTGCTCCGCAAGCACGCCCGCAAGGTAGATCGGTTTGACAAGCGGCTTCATGTGCTGCTGGATGATATGGCAGACACCATGTATCACGCCGACGGTGTCGGTCTCGCCGCGCCTCAGGTCAGCATCCTGAAGCGAGTCGTGGTCATCGATGTGGGCGACGGTCTGCTGGAGCTGGTCAATCCCGTGATGATCGCTCAGGAAGGTTCCAAGGTGGACGTGGAGGGCTGCCTTTCCGTGCCCGACCGCCGCTGCACCGTGGAGCGCCCCGAGAAGGTCACCGTCCGCGCCCAGAACCGTCACGGCGAGACCTTTGAGATCGAAGCCGAGGGTCTGCTGGCTGTGGCCCTGTGCCATGAGACCGACCATCTGGACGGCATCCTCTACATCGACAAGATGATCGAGGACGTCACCGATATGCCCGAAGAAGACGAGGAGGAAGCGTGATATGGCAAAGCGCAAGATCACGATTCTCGATCAGGATGAGATCCTGAGAAAGCACTGCCGCGTCGTCACCAAGTTCGACGGGCGCCTGTGGGAACTGCTGGATGACATGGCGGAGACCATGTACGATGCCAACGGCGCGGGACTGGCCGCGCCTCAGGTCAGCGTGCTGAAGCGCGTGGTGGTCATCGATGTGAATGACGATCACGGACTCATCGAAATGATCAACCCCGAGATCATCGCTACCGAAGGCAGCGAGATCGCGCCCGAGAGCTGTCTCTCCGTGCCCGGACGCTGCTGCACCGTGGATCGTCCCACCAAGGTGACGGTCCGCGCTCAGGACCGCAACGGCGAAACTTTTGAGATCACCGGCGAAGGCTTTCTCGCGAAGGCCATGTGCCATGAGATCGACCACCTCGACGGCGTCCTCTACGTGGACAAGATGGTCGAGGATGTGAGCGACCGATACAGAATGGTGGGAGGACAGGACTGATGAGCGTACGCATCGTCTTTATGGGGACCCCCGAGTTTGCCGTCCCCTCCCTGAAAGCACTGGTAGATAACGGCTACGACGTGGTGGGCGTCGTCACCCAGCCCGACCGTCCCAAGGGACGCGGCAAGAAGCTGACGCCCTGCCCCGTGAAGGTCTGCGCTCTGGAGCGCGGTCTGAACGTGCTCCAGTTTGAAAAGGTCAAGTCCGAGGAAGGCATGGCTGCCATGCGTGCCCTCGCGCCTGATCTGATCGTCACCGCCGCGTTCGGTCAGATCCTGACCGCCGAGCTGCTGGCGATCCCGCCCAAGGGCACGGTGAACGTCCATGCCTCGCTGCTTCCGAAGCACAGAGGCTCCGCGCCCATCAATCGCATGATCCTGGCGGACGAGCCCGTGGCGGGTGTGACCACCATGCTGACCGATGTGGGCATCGATACCGGCGACATGCTGCTGAAGGCAGAGACGCCCATCGGTGAGAACGAGACCGCGGAAGAACTGACCGTGCGTCTGTCCGAGATCGGCGCCGAGCTTCTGATCAAGACCCTTGAGGGCTACCTCAACGGCACCGTGCTGCCCGAAAAGCAGGACGAGAGCCAGATGACTTACGAATCCATGCTCACCAAAGAGATGGGCATCATCGATTGGTCCATGACCGCCCGCGAGATCTCCTGCCGCGTGCGCGGACTGGATCCCTGGCCCGGCACTTCTACGGCTTATGACGGCGGACGGCTGAAGGTCTACGGCGTCATGCCCGCGGAAGGCGCGGCGGACGCGGTGCCCGGCACCGTGCTTCGTTCGAGTGCCAAGGAAGGACTGATCGTTGCCTGCGGCGGCGGCGCGGTCTCCCTGACGGAGATCCAGGCGCCCAACGGCAAACGCATGGCGGCTAAGGCGTATCTGAGCGGCAAGTCGATCCCCGTCGGCACCGTTCTGGGCGCGGAGGAATGCAATGAATAACGAGAACACACCCAAGCGCGAGCATAAAGACAATAAAAGACCCTTCAACAGGGATCATAAGGGCGGCAATCGTCCGCCCCGCCGTTTTGACGGCAAGAAGCCCATGGGTCAAAAGCCTGCGGGTCCCAAGCCCGAGGCGAAGACCGATGCCCCGAAGCCTGTGAAGAAGCAGGGCGGCGATCCCCGCATCGCGGCGCTGAAGGCGGTCGAAGACGTCATCAACAACGGCGCTTATGCCTCTCAGGCACTGGACCGCGCCCTGTCGGCAGGCAAGCTGGCGGACGCGGATCGCCGACTGGCGGCGAGCCTGTTCTACACCGCCATCGAGAACCGTCTCTGTATCGATGCGGTGCTGAAGCGCCTCTCTCAGGCGGACGACACCGAGGCTTTCGTGCACAACGTCCTCTCTCTGGCGGCGGCGCAGATCCTGTTCATGGACAGGATCCCCGACCACGCGGCGGTGGACGAGGCGGTGAAGACCGTCCGTCGCACGGGTCGCGAGTGGGCGTCGGGCTATGTCAACGGCGTGCTCAGAAACCTCATCCGCCTGCGCGACAGCGGCGAACCGCTGTGGCCGGGCAGAGATGAAGACGGCGCGGCCTATCTTTCCCTGCGCTATTCCGTGGCGCCCGCTGCGGTGGAGCGTCTGATCGCGGCGTACGGCATGGACGAGGCGGAGCGGCTCATCGCTTTCGCGCCCAAGTCCCGTACGACCTGCATCCGTCCCAATCGCCTGCGTATCGACGGCGCGGGACTGGAAAAACTGCTCAATGACAACCATATCACCTGGCATCGCGGCACCGTTCCCGGCAGCTACCACGTGGTTCCCGAGGGCAGCATCGCCGAGATGAAGGGCTACCGCGAGGGTCTGTTCTCCGTCCAGAGCGAGAGCTCCATGCTGGCGGCGCTGACCGTGAACGCCAAGCCCCGCATGCAGGTGCTGGACGCCTGCGCGGCGCCCGGCGGCAAGACCTGCCTGATGGCGGAGCAGATGTCGGGCGTAGGCCGCATCTATGCCTGGGATCTCCACGAGCATCGCGTGGCGCTGATCCGCGCGGCTGCGGCGCGACTGGGCATCGATATCATCCGTCCCGCCGTGCACGACGCCACCCAGCCTCTGGAATCCATGTTGGACGGCATGGACGCCGTGCTGGTGGACGCGCCCTGTTCCGGTCTGGGCGTTCTGGCGGACAAGCCCGACCTTCGCTTCCGCGCCAATGAGGAGACCTTCGAGGCGATGAAGCCTCTGCAGCAGTCGATCCTCGATGCCGCATCCAAGATGGTCGCCCCCAACGGCACGCTGGTCTATTCCACCTGCACCATTCTCCCGCAGGAGAACGGCGATCAGGTCAAGGCGTTCCTGGAGACTCATCCCGATTTCGAACTGGACACCGATCCGAGAAACTGGCCCGAGACGTTGCGGGATCGCATCGGTGACGGCATGGTGCAGCTGCTGCCCGGTCGTGACGGCGAGGAAGGCTTCTTTATCGCCCGCATGAAGCGGAGGCGCGTCTGATGGAAAAGCGCGTACTGCTGGGTATGACTACGGAAGAGCTCACCGAGTTCGTGGTGAACGAGCTGGGGGAGAGCAAGTTCCGCGTGGGTCAGATCGCCCAATGGCTCAACCGCGGTGCGGATATCGACGGCATGACCAACCTGTCCGCCGCCCTCCGCGAGAAGCTGAAGAATGCGGCAGTGGCAAATCCCATCCGCATTCTGGAATCCTATAAATCCAAGATCGACGAGACCGAGAAGTTTCTCTACGCCCTGCCCGATGACAACGTCATCGAGGGCGTGGTGATGCGCTACAAGTACGGCGACACCCTGTGCGTCTCCACGCAGGTGGGCTGCCGCATGGGCTGCGCGTTCTGCGCGTCCACCCTGGACGGACGTGTCCGCAATCTGACCGCTGCCGAGATCCTCGGTCAGGTCATTGCGGTCAATGCCCATGTGAAGAAGCAGGATCCCGAGCGGCGGGTGCACAACATCGTTCTCATGGGTTCGGGCGAACCCTTCGATAATTACGATGAGGTCTGCGCCTTCCTGCGGAAGGTCAACGATCCCGAGGGACTGAACATCTCCCTCAGAAACATCTCCGTCTCGACCTGCGGACTGGTGGACAAGATGCGCGCCTTCGCCGACGAAGGTCTGCCCGTCACCCTGTCCCTGTCCCTGCACGCGCCCAACGACGCCGTTCGCGTGAACATCATGCCCGTCGCCAAGAAGTACGGCATGAACGAAGTGCTGGACGCCTGCAGATATTATGTGCGCAAGACCGGACGCCGCGTGGTGTTCGAGTACGCGCTGATCAAGAATGTCAACTGCTCCGTGGCGTGTGCCGACGAACTGGCGGCGAAACTGAGAGGACTTCAGTGCCATGTGAACCTGATCCCCCTCAATGATGTCAAGGAGCGAAATCTGGAAGCCCCTTCCAAACAGGAGGTCGCCGCGTTCCTGAAGCGCCTCACCGAGCGGAACATCTCCGCCACGGTCAGACGTGAGATGGGTGCGGATATCGACGGCGCCTGCGGTCAGCTCCGCAGAAAGGCGCTGGCGGACGGAAGGCTTCAGCTGTAACCGAACTTGGAGGAAGTACCATGATGAAGGTGTATGCACTCAGCGATGCGGGCTGTGTCCGTCCCGCCAATGAGGACAGCGTCTGTCTGCCCGAGGCGGGGGAGACGTTCTGCGCCGTGGCGGACGGCATGGGCGGACATCTGGCGGGCGAAGTTGCCAGCGCCATGGCGTGCGAGATATTCGCCGGCATGATGCGCCTGACCCTGCACCCCAACGCCAACGCCATGCAGGACGCCATCGAGAACGCCAACACTGCGATCTTCGAGCGCGCCAACCGCGAGTCGGACAAGCAGGGCATGGGCACCACCTTCACCGCGCTCAGTCTGGACGGCAACACCATCCACATCGCGCACGTGGGCGACAGCCGTGCTTATCGCATCCGTCGCGGTGTCATCATGCGCCTGACTCAGGATCACACCCTTGTGGCAGAGATGGTCGCTCAGGGACTGATCACGTCCAAGGAGGCCAAGACTCATCCCAAGCGCCATTACATCACCCGTGCCGTGGGCACCAAGGACGAAGTGAACGTGGATCTGCTGAGCTTTGACCTGCGCAAGGGCGATGTGTTCTTCCTGTGCAGCGACGGCTTCTCCAACGAAGTGGACGAGCGCGCACTGCTCGCCGTGGCACAGGGCGAGGGCAGCTGGCAGGAGAAGCTCGAGACCCTCGTTAAGATGGCCAAAGATGCGGGCGGACCCGACAATATCAGTGTCATGTTCGTGACCTTTGAGGAGGACGAAGCATGATCGGAAGAGTGTTGTCGGATCGCTATGAGATCCGTTCCACCGTCGGCAGCGGC
>JAKSPZ010000029.1 GCA_024404395.1 Clostridia bacterium
CTGCAGACCACCTTCATCTATGTTACCCATGACCAGACCGAAGCTATGACCATGGGCTCCCGCATCGTTGTCATGAAGGACGGCTTCATGCAGCAGCAGGATACTCCCCAGAACCTGTATGACTATCCCGCCAACCTGTTCGTCGCATGCTTCATCGGTACTCCCCAGATGAACATCTTCCGCGTCAAGCTGGAATCTCAGAACGGCGCAGTCTACGCCAAGTTCGGCGACAACTGCATCAAGGTTCCCGAAGGCAAGGTCAAGCTGATGAACGGCGATTACATCGGCAAGGAAGTCTACATGGGCATCCGTCCCGAGAACATCGACGACAGCGAAGCTACTCTGTCCACCTATCCCGATGCCTGCATCGACGTCAATGTCGAGCTGATCGAGCTGATGGGTTCTGAGACCTATCTGTACCTGAAGACCTCCGGTAAGGAAGAGAACTTCGTTGCCCGCGTCGATCCTCGTTCCACCTCCCGTGGCGGCGATAAGATCAAGGTTGCATTCGATGTCAATCGTCTCCACTTCTTCGATGTCGAGACCGAGAAGACCATCCTGGACCGCGACTGATCCAACAAGTAATCAACAGCCTGTCGCTTATGCGACAGGCTGTTTTCTATTACCAAAGCCCCTGCCTGAACAGCAGGGGCTTAACTTTATCTGATATGATGATGAGTTGCTTTTTCTTCGTACATGGTACGGTCGGCCTCGGAAATGAGGTCATCGATCGACCGCTCGTTGCCGTAAGCCAGCATCACCGTACCGAGGCTCAACCGCAGCGTGTACGGTTTCTGTCCCGTCAACGAGAAGCGATCGAAGGTGTCTCTGATGCGCCGCATGGTCGCTTCCACCGCTTCCTGATTGTCGCGTTCGCCCAATACGACGAATTCATCGCCGCCGATGCGCGCCAGGAAGTCGCTGCTCTCGATGCTCTTCCCCAGCAGTTTCGCCGCCATGCAAATGGCATCGTCCCCCACCAGGTGTCCGTACTTGTCGTTGATCATCTTGAAGGAGTCGATGTCGAACATCGTCACGAACATGATCTTCTTCGGCGTACGGTTCCTGAGGCGGTAGCGAATGTAATTGTTGAATCTGTTGCGGTTGTTGATGCCGGTCAGCGCATCCGTCGTGATCTGCTTGTTCTGAAGATTGAACTGCAGCAGCAGGAAGGAGAACGCCGAACCGACCCACAGGATGTTCAGGCTCGCCATGAAGGACTGAAGTACCGCACACAGCGAGGGGAACAGCGGGTACAGCAGCAAATAGACGTGGGGATTATCGAAGAGCTGGCTGAGTTTGGTCTTCTCGGCGATCATGACGCGAAGGGTAATGACGATCGTGTACACAATGTACGTCATGTTCAGCAGGAAGAACGGCAAATACCATACATCTCTCGAATAGAAGTTATCGCTCGAGATATGGAACAGCGTGGGTGTGAACAGATTGGCGATCAGGATCATCATGATCAGCAGCAGCGGAATGAGGTACCATTTCAGTCGCCTGCGAAGGCGCGCCTCATCTTCGAACAGCTTCAGATCGCAATAGCAGCACCACGACAGACAGACCAACGGATGGAAGATGAAGTAGATGTAATCCACCGCATAGCTGCCAAAGATGCAAAGCGGCGTCGCGTGCCCCTCCAGCAGCCAGTTGGCGGCATCCGTCAGCAGCAGCATGAAATTGGAGATGAGCATGAACAGGTAGACGCGGTCAGACAGATCGCCGCGTCTGATATTCTCGCGGTCGATGTTGGTCGCCATGAACAAAAGCATGATCAGACCGA
This sequence comes from Clostridia bacterium, assembly GCA_024404395.1. Taxonomy (GTDB): domain Bacteria; phylum Bacillota; class Clostridia; order Christensenellales; family Aristaeellaceae; genus Faecivicinus. Next base: position 1,787 of record JAKSPZ010000029.1, read on the forward strand.
TCGCATCGATGGCAAAATTTGTCGGATTCAGCAATCTTTCAGCCTCCCTTCCACTTCTATTGTACCACAGCTTTGCAAAATGTCAATAACACGCTTGGTTACACAAAAACGGATGCGCGTAATCGCGCATCCGTTTGACAGATTATGCTTCAGGCAAAGCCTGTTCGGATTTATAGACCAGCTGAGGCGGCTCCTTGCCGAGGACTGCGCCCTCGGTGACGATGCACTTCTCAACGTTCTCGCAGGAAGGCAGCTCGTACATGGTGTCGGTCATGACGCCTTCGATGATCGCTCTCAGACCGCGTGCACCGCTCTTGCGCTCAAGAGCGCGCTTTGCGATGGTCTGCAGGGCTTCGGGGGTGAACTCCAGTTCAACATCATCAAAGCCGACCAGCTTTTTATACTGACGCACCAGTGCGTTCTTCGGCTCGGTGAGGATGCGGATCAGCGCAGCCTCGTCCAGAGACGCCAGCGTCACCATCACGGGCAGACGACCGATGAACTCGGGAATCAGACCGAACTTCAGCAGATCCTCGGGACGTACCTGCTGCATGAGATCGGCGTTCATGCGTTCCGCAGAACCATGTACCTCCGCGCCGAAGCCCATGACCTTCTTGCCGATGCGGCTCTCGACGATCTTCTCGATGCCGTCGAATGCGCCGCCGCAGATGAAGAGGATGTTGGTGGTATCGATGCGGATGAACTCCTGCATGGGATGCTTGCGTCCACCCTGCGGCGGAACGGAAGCGATCGTGCCTTCCAGGATCTTCAGCAGCGCCTGCTGTACGCCTTCGCCGCTGACATCGCGGGTAATGGACACATTCTCGCCCTTGCGCGCGATCTTGTCGATCTCATCGATATAGATGATGCCCTTCTGAGCACGTTCAATATCGAAGTCCGCATTCTGGATCAGACGCAGCAGAATGTTCTCGACGTCCTCACCCACGTAACCCGCCTCGGTCAGAGACGTGGCATCGCCGATGGCGAAAGGCACGTCCAGAATCTTGGCGAGGGTCTGAGCAAGATAGGTCTTGCCGCAGCCGGTGGGACCCAGCATGACCACGTTGGACTTCTGCAGTTCAACATCATCGCCGCTGCGATCGTTATTATTGATGCGCTTGTAGTGGTTGTACACCGCGACGCTCAGCGCCTTCTTTGCGGCTTCCTGACCGACTACATAGTGATCGAGTACTTCTTTGATCTCCTTGGGCGTCTTCACATCGTGCTTGACGGTAACATCGGGCAGTGTCTCATCCTCGTTCAGAATCTCCGTTGCCATCATGACGCACTCGCTGCAGATGAAAACGCCGTCGGGGCCTGCCAGCATTTTGCGGACTTCCTTCTTGGACATGCCGCAGAATGAGCAGCGAGGCATATTATCTTCGGTCTTGTTGGGCATGATTATCTCCTCGGCTCGATGATGTCGTCAATAATGCCGTACGCCAGCGCTTCCTTGGCGGTCATATAATGATCGCGTTCGACATCCTTCTCAATGGTCTTCAGGGGCTTGCCGGTGTTCTGAGCCATCAGTTCGGCCATCGTCTTCTTGATACGCAGAATCTGTTCCGCCTGGCTCTGGATATCGGTCGCCTGACCTCTGGCGCCGCCGAGGGGCTGATGGATCATGATCTCGGCATGAGGCAGCGCCTTGCGCTTGCCCTTGGCACCCGCAGCCAGCAGGAACGCGCCCATGGACGCGGCCATGCCGATGCACAGGGTGGAGACTTCACACTTCAGATAGCGCATGGTATCGTAGATAGCCATGCCTCCGGAAACGGAACCGCCGGGGCGGTTGATGTAAAGCAGGATATCCTGTTCGGGATTCTCCCTCTCCAGGAAAAGCATCTGCGCAACGATCAGGTTTGCGGTCGTATCATCGATCTCGCCGCCCAGGAACACGATACGGTCCTTCAGCAGTCTGGAAAAGATGTCATAGGAGCGCTCACCGCGCGAGGTCTGTTCGATTACATAAGGTACCATATTCATGGGCACACCTCCAATTGCTTTTTTTAAAAATTCCCCCGCGCCGTTTCCGATGCGGGGGAATCGTTCCTTACCGTGGATTAGGCATTGGCCTTGAGGAAGTCGATGGTCTTCTTCATGGTCGCCATCTGAGCAAAGTACTGCAGGTCGGCTTCGCTCATGTTCTCCTTCAGCTGGGCGAGGTCCTGCTTGGCCTGCTCTGCATAGGAAGCCAGTTCGGCGTCAGCCTCTTCGGCAGTAGCTTCGATGTTCTCGGCCTTCTGGATGGCCTCGAGCACCAGCTGAGTGCGGACACGCTCTTCAGCGCCCTTGCGATACATGTCGCGGAGCTGCTCGCGGGTCTGGCCGGTGTACTTGCAGTAGTCATCCAGCTTCATGCCCTGATACAGCATGCGCATCTCCATCTCCTGGAGCATGTTGTCGATCTGATCTTCGATCATGGCGGCGGGAATGTCGACGGTCGCGTTCTCGGTGATCTTCTCAACGATGGCGTTCTCGAACTCGACATTGGCCTTGTCTGCAGCCTTCTTTTCCAGATCGGCGCGGACCTCAGCCTTGTACTCTTCGACGTTGTTGGCGGTCTCGGAGACCTCGGTCACGAAATCGTCGTCCAGAGCGGGGACTTCCTGCTCACGGATGGCGTTGACCTTGACCTTGAAGACAACGGCCTTGCCGGCGAGGTTCTCTGCATGGTACTCGGTGGGGAAGGTAACATTGACTTCAACGTCGTCACCGACATTGGCGCCGACCAGCTGCTCTTCGAAGCCGGGGATGAAGCTGCCGGAACCCAGGACCAGATCGTGGCCTTCTGCGGTGCCGCCGTCGAACTGCTCGTCGCCGAGGAAGCCGGCGTAGTCGATGTTGACCTGGTCATCCAGCTTGGCGGGACGATCGGTGATCTCGATGTAGCGGGCAGCACGGTTGCGTGCGCGCTCGATCTCGGCTGCGACGTCATCGTCGGTAACTTCAACTGCGGTCTTCTCGATGCCGAGGTTCTTGTACTCACCCAGAGTGACGTCGGGGCGGACGAAGACTTCGACGGTGAACTTCAGTTCCTGACCCTTGCCGATCTGCTGAACGTCCAGCTCGGGACGATCGACGACCTGCAGGTTGTGTTCCTTGATGGCCTCGGAGTAAACTTCGGGGAAGATGGCGTCGATCGCGTCCTCAAAGAAGATGCTCTCGCCGTAGTAGTTTTCGATAACCTTCATCGGAGCCTTGCCCTTGCGGAAGCCGGGGATGTTGACGCGCTTGACGATCTTGCGGTAAGCGGCCTTGATGCCCTCGTCAAACTTCTCGGGGGAGACGACGAAGCTGAGCTTTACTTTATTGGAAGAGAGTTTTTCGATAGTTGCCATTGGGTTCATCCTCCTGAATTGTGCTTAAGACAGTATTCAACCCGTAAAGTGTAACACAAGAAATATCGCTTTGCAACATTTCTTCGTAAAATCCATCTGTATGCGTGATCTTTTTCGGTTAATTTATAAGGAAATCTCACCATTTCCCATTCTTACCGGAATTCGGATGTTAAATGATTGAAACTCGCTGAAATCCGTTGACATTCCACGCTTCCCTCTGCTATAATAACGCATGGCTTGAAAAGCTCTGTGCCATAGACAGCGAGTGCATCGCATAAGACTCGAAAGGGTCGCTCGCCGAGGCGCAACGGATGGAACACCACCCTTGCGCTGTGCAAGGGTTTTTTATTGCCGTCACTATCGGACGGAATGTGAGGTGTGTTTAAATGTCCAAGAATCTCGAGATCAAGAAGACGGTTGTTGCCGATATCAAGGATAAGCTTGATCGTGCTCAGACTGTCGTTCTGGTTGACTACCGCGGCCTCAACGTCGAGGAAGTTACCGATCTTCGCAACCAGCTCCGCGCGAAGGGTGTCGAGTACGCCGTTCTGAAGAACACCATGATCAACCTCGCCATCGAGGGTCGTGGTTGGGATGAGATGAAGGCGTCTCTGGAAGGCCCCACCGCAGTTGCTTTCGGTTATGAAGACATGATCGCTCCCGCAAAGATCCTCAGCGACTTCGCCAAGAAGAGCAAGAAGCTGACCATCAAGTGCGGCGTTTGCGACGGTGCTTTCCTGAACGCAGAAGGTGTTGAAGCTCTGGCAGCTCTGCCCAGCAAGGAAGTTCTCATCGCCCGCATCATGGGCAGCATGATGAGCTCCGTCTCCAAGTCCGTCTCCTGTGTGGATGCTATCCGCAAGCAGCAGGCCGGCGAGGCATAATCTACATCATCACTTCGGTTTTACCACAACATGTTTCGAATAACTACAGGAGGAAACAATCATGAATAATGCAGAAATCATCGCCGCAATCGAAGGCATGACTATTCTCGAGCTGGCCGATCTGGTCAAGGAAATGGAAGAGAAGTTCGGCGTCTCCGCCGCCGCCCCCGTCGCTGTTGCCGGTGCTGCCGCACCCGCTGCTGAGGCCGTTGAAGAGAAGACCGAGTTCGACGTCATCCTGAAGGATGCCGGCGCCAAGAAGCTCAACGTCATCAAGGTTATCCGCGAAGTCAAGCCCGGCCTGGGCCTGAAGGAAGCCAAGGCTCTTGCCGACGAGTGCCCCTCCACCATGGCAGAAGGCATCGCCAAGGAAGCAGCCGAAGAGCTCAAGAAGAAGCTGGAAGAAGCCGGCGCGGTCGTCGAGATCAAGTAATTTGGTCAGTAAGGGCCATATACCTGCGGGTATGTGGCCTTTTTTCCGAAAGGCAAAGGATCGAAATCGGGGCTTAAATGTGTCATTTGCATTGTAAAATTTGCCTATGATGCCGCTTCTGCCTTGCAATCGAACTCTGACTAGCTTATAATAAGGTAGTCTGCCCCGCATGGGGTTGCTTTAATTGACGGCATTTACCGGATGCCGAATCACTGACAGGAGGTGTCCAGAATGGCATCGGATAAGCGTGTCAAGGTTTGCCTGGCCTGCACCGAGTGCAAGCAGCGCAACTACAACACCATGAAGAACAAGAAGAACGATCCCGATCGTCTTGAAATGCACAAGTACTGCCGCTTCTGCAAGAAGCACACCAGCCACAAGGAAACCAAGTAAGTTTCCCCACGATCCATAGAGAGGACGTTTGACGATGGCAAATGCTGAAAAGACCAAGAAGAGCTTTATCGAAAAGATCAAAGACTTCTTCAAGGGTATTGCTCTTTTCTTCCTGAACATGGCCCATGAGCTGAAGAAGGTCACCTGGCCCACCAAGAAGGAAATGATCAACTACTCTCTGGTCGTCTTCGCTTTCATGATCGTCATGATGGTTGTTATCGGTGTGTTTGACGTCGCAGCAGGTAAGCTCGTTGACGTTATCATCCGTTTCTGATGGCGGGGTTAACTGAGATGGCCGATCATGAGGAGATCAAGTGGTATGTAATCCATACCTATTCAGGATACGAGAACAAAGTCAAGGTCAATCTTGAGAAGTCGGTTGAAAACAACCACATGCAGGATCTGATCACCGAAGTACGTATCCCGATCGAAGAAGTAGAAGAGATCAAAAACAATAAACGCCGCACGGTACAGCGCAAGCTTCTCCCCGGTTACGTGATGGTCAAGATGCTTATGACCAACGAGACCTGGTTCGTCGTTCGCAATACCCGCGGTGTTACCGGATTCGTCGGCGCAGGCAACAAGCCCACGCCCCTTTCCGAGACTGATTTCGCCTCTGTGTTCGAACCGAAGACGCCTTTGGTTACCGACATCATGGTAGGCGATACCGTGCGCATTCTCAGCGGTGTTCTTGAGAACTTCACCGGCAGAGTGACGAAGATTGACGATGTGACCGAGAAGGTCACCGTTACCGTCACCATGGCGAACAAAGACACCGACGTTGAGCTTGGCATGGACGAGGTCATTCATACGAATTGACCCCGACGCACGATCTGAACGCCCGTTTTCGGGTTTCAGAGTGGGAGGATCGCTAAAGCGTTCCGCTTCACCACATACATTTAGAGGAGGAAACCCTAATGGCAAAGAAAGTTACTGCACTGATCAAGCTGCAGGTTCCCGCCGCCAAGGCCACTCCGGCACCGCCGATTGGTCCTGCTCTCGGTCAGCATGGTGTGAACATCCCCGGATTCTGCAAGGAATTCAACGATCGTACCGCCGGTCAGGCCGGCCTGATTATCCCGGTTGTTATCACCGTCTATCAGGATCGCACCTTCACTTTCATCACCAAGACCCCTCCGGCAGCCGTCCTGATCAAGAAGGCTTGCGGCCTCGAGCACGCATCCGGCCGTCCTAACAAGGAAAAGGTTGCCAACATCACCAAGGCTCAGGTCAAGGAAATTGCCGAGCTGAAGATGA
>JAKSPZ010000003.1 GCA_024404395.1 Clostridia bacterium
ACGGTGTCGTCATTTACTCCAATCCGTTCGCACGTTACGACAAATCAATTGCAGAAAGCCCTTACGCAAAGTCAGCACATACTGTAAATATCTGGCTGACCATACTCTTCAACCTGCTTGTGCTGTCATTGACCGCAGGCGGTGTCAAGGGCTGAACCCAGACCTTACGGGAGCTGCTTCATACGGAGCGGCTCCTTTTTGTTGGGAAAACGCGGCGTGCTGAGTCAGCACGCCCTACAGGGGCTTTGTACAAAGTTGATGTCGTACGCGGCGCCGATGGCGCCGGGCTCTGTCCTTATCCCCCCAAAATCGTTGCGGGGTGCGCATTTTTTAACCATCAATAAAAGTGGATTTTGCATTGGCGTTGTAGAATGTTGCCGTAAACTCAGGAGGTATCCCCATATGAAACGCATCGTTCTCACCGGCGGCGGCACTGCCGGTCATGTAACCCCCAACATGGCGCTCATCCCCGAGCTCCAGGCGGCGGGCTGGGACGTTCATTACATCGGCGCGGCGAACAGTGCTGAGGAGACCCTCATCACCGCCATGCCCGGCGTCACTTTCCACACCGTTGCGGTGGGTAAGCTTCGCCGTTATTTCGATATCAAAAACTTCTCCGATCCCTTCCGCGTCATCAAAGGCATCTTCCAGGCGCGCAGCATCATCGCCAAGCTGAAGCCCAACGTGGTCTTCTCCAAGGGCGGCTTCGTCTCCGTCCCCGTGGTCTACGGCGCGAAGATGTGCGGCGTCCCCGTGGTCACCCACGAGTCCGACATGACCCCCGGTCTGGCGAACAAGCTCTGCCTGCCCTTCTCCAAGGCGCAGTGCTGCACCTTCCCCGAAGCGGTGGCCCATGCCAAGGGCAAGGGCGTCTACACCGGCACCCCCATCCGTCCCGCCATCCTCAGCGGCGACCGTGAGAAGGGCCGCAAGTTCTTCAACCTCACCGGCATCGAGCCCGTGCTCATGGTGGTCGGCGGCTCCAGCGGCGCCCGCGCCATCAACGAAGCGCTGGTGGAAGCCCTCCCCGAGCTGACCCAGTACTTCCAGATCCTCCACCTCTGCGGCAAGGGCAACGCCAACGCAGCGCTGGTGGGCACCAAGAACTACGTTCAGTGCGAGTACCTGAACGAGGAGATGGCCGACGCCTACGCCTGCGCCGACATCATCCTCTCCCGCGCCGGCTCCAACGCCCTGTGCGAGCTGCTGGCTCTGCGCAAGCCCGCCCTGCTGATCCCCTATCCCAAGGGCGCCAGCCGCGGCGACCAGGTCATCAACGCGGCGTCCTTCGAGAAGCGCGGCTTCTCCAAGGTGCTGGATCAGGCCGAACTGACCCCCGCCAAGCTGGTGGAGGAGATCAAGCGCCTGTACAAGGATCGCGGCGAACTGATCGAGGCCATGTGCAAGGATCCCACCACCAACGACGGCGTCAAGGCCGTTCTGGACGTCATCTACAAGTGGGCCAAGCCCGAGAAATAAACAAACAAAAAGGCTCTCCGCAAGGAGAGTCTTTTTTCATATCAGATACAGAAAACAGCCCCCTCTGTCACGAGGGGGCTGTTGTTTATGCCGCGATCAGACGGCCCACAGGGCGGCGGCGCCAACCTTCATCAGGGTGGAAAGTGCGATCAGGGTCTCGGGCATCACGATCAGCAGAACGATGCAAGCGATGGCGATCAGGATATTCCAGACCAGCACAGCGGCGGCGAAAGTCTTCTTGGAAGGCTCCTTGCCGAAGATCAGAAAGCAGATGGCGGTGATGATGTTCACACCGGGGATCGCGCACAGCAGAAGCGTTATCATCCAGTTCAGGAATGAAACGCGGGATCTCTTCGCCTTTGCCATAATAGTATTCCTCCATACGATTCTACGGTCATTATACATTGCGGAGGACGGCAAAGTCAAACGAACGGCGGGGAATTCAAACTAATGTCAAGCTTTGAACAGAATGTCGTCACTTCAACAGCTCGAGGTGGTTGTTCCACAGGATATCTTCCTTCTCCCCGTCGGTGAGGGGGAGGGCGAGGAACCGCTCCAGCTCCTCCTTGGGATACCACATGGGATAATCGCTGCCGAAGATGACCTTCTTCACGCCGTAGCCGCGGATGATCCGCACGGACGCCTCAGGGGTCAGGGCGTAGAGCGCGGAGGAAGAATCCACCCACACGTCCACCTTGCCCATGAGCTTGTCGGCGGCCTCCTGCCAGCAGGTCCAGCCGCCCAGGTGCGCGCAGACCAGCTTCAGCTTGGGGAACTGCTTTTTCATGTTGATGATGCGCTCGGCGGCGGAATTGTCCACGTACCGATCGCCGCAGTGGAGCAGGATGGGCAGCACGCCCTCGGCGGCGGCGAACATGCGCAGGGCGCGCTCCTCATCCACCTTGAAGTTCTGGAACTCGGGGTGGAGCTTGATGCCCTTGAAGCCCATGGCCTTCAGCTGCGGGACCAGGGTGTCGAGATCCTCCGTGTCGGGATGGAGGGCGGCGAAGGGGACGGTGATGTCCGGATTGGCCTGATGGGACGCCAGCACGAAGCGATTGATGCTCCCCACCTGATGGGCGGTGGTGGCGACGGAATGGATGGCGAAACGGGTGGTGCCCGCCTCCGCCTCCCGCTCGATGAGGGTGGAAAGCGTGCCGTCGTTGCGGATAACGGCATCGTCATACAGGGAACTGATGGCCTTCACGGCGTGGGGCGCGATGGCATCGGGATAAATATGCGTATGGATATCGAATACTTTCATGGCTTATGCCTCCTGTTTTTCATTATAGCACCGCCCTTTGAAAAGGATATTAAGTTGCGGGATGTCATAAAAAGATAACAGCTTATGTGAAAAGATGCGCCATATCTTACAAACTTATGACACACTTCTGTAATATAATGGTATCATAAACTTAGTAAAGAAGGAAACGGAAATGTATACTAACCTCAAGCGCTTCGCTTGTCTGACTGTCGCACTGCTGCTTCTGATGATCCCCGCAGCCTCCGCCGTGAGCTTCCCGGTGACCTTCAACGCCAACTGTCCCGTCTTCCAGTCGGCGAACATCCGTTCCGCCAGCGTGAACATTCCCGCAGGCACCAACGTGACCCTCACCGCGATCAACGGACCCTGGGCACAGGTCAAGGGCGGCAACATCACCGCGTACTGCGCACTGGCCGCGCTGAACCTGCGCAACCCCGTCCACGCCTACGCCAACTGCGACACCAAGCTGTACGCTTCCGCTTCCACCTCCGCCCGTTCCATGAACATCGGCGTCAATACCGACCTGTACATTCTGGGCTGGGACGGCGATTTCTGCCGCGTGACCAACGCTCAGCGCAACGTCACCGCCTACATCCTCTCCTCGCAGATCTCCAACACCAAGGTGGTCACCGCCACCGATCCCCGCAAGAATGTCATCGTCGCCGACTGGTTCAAGGGCGGCAGCTCCATCCTGAAGAAGGGCTACTACGGCTACATGTACGACATCTGGTCCGGTCAGTTCATCCGCATCAAGCGCATGGGCGGACACAACCATGCCGACGTCGAGCCCGCCACCGCCGAGGACACCGCCAAGCTGTACGCAGCCTGCGGCGGCGACTTCTCCTGGGACAGCCGTCCCGTCATCCTCATCGTGGGCAACACCTACGTGGCCTGCGCCATCAACACCGAGCCCCACGGCGACCAGACCATCACCAACAACGGCTACAACGGTCAGTTCTGCCTCCACATGGTGAACTCCAAGACCCACGGCGGCAACGCCGTCAACGGCGAGCACCAGAAGGCCATCCAGACCGCCTACCGCTGGGCCCATTCCGCCTGACCGATCTTACCCGCAAACGCCTCCCGACGGCATCCGTTTCCGCCGTCGGGAGGCGTTGTTTTTGACGGTTTCCTTTAGCGGCGAAAAGTGCAAAAAACCGTTCATACGGCTTGATTTTTGAGGGAATGTTCGCCTTTTTACTTTTGCGCCCGTTCTGTCACATTTTAACCGCATTTTCCCTCGAAGAATTAACAAATTTTACTTGAATACAGGTGGCATATGTAGTACAATAGTCGAGTGTGTGAGGGTCTGCTGTGCGCCGATTGCCGGTAGGAAAGCAGCGATCAAAAAGGCCCTGAACGCGAGGGATGAACCGGAAGGTTGCGGCCTCAGCCGGTAATTTCCGGGGACCATGTCCGCCAATCGGACGACGGAGCTCATGCCCGTCGTAAAGAAAAAAACTAGAACACGCCCGGCAGCGTGTGCATGAGTTCAACAGGAGGAACTACAATGGCAAACCAGAAGATCCGCATCAAGCTCAAGGCTTACGAGCACTCGATCATCGATGCCAGCGCAGCACGCATCGTTGACGTGGCAAAGCGCACCGGCTCCCGCGTGAGCGGCCCGATCCCGCTGCCCACCGAAAAGGAGATCGTCACGATCCTGCGCAGCCCCCACAAGCACAAGGACAGCCGCGAACAGTTCGAAATGCGCACCCACAAGCGCCTGATCGACATCCTGCAGCCCACTCCCCGTACTGTGGAATCCCTGACCAAGCTCGATCTGCCCGCGGGCGTTGAAATCGAGATCAAGCTGTAAGGACATGAGCCGCAGCACTCTCACGGCAGCGGCGAACGTTTGAACGGCTTATCAGCAAACTGCAATGCGGTTTGCGAATAACCGAAAGAGGTGTAACAATGAAAAAGGCAATTCTCGGCACCAAGATCGGCATGACGCAGATTTTCGTTGATGACGGACGTCTCGTCCCGGTCACCGTCGTGGAAGCCGGCCCCTGCACCGTTACGATGGTGAAGACCGAAGCTACCGACGGTTACGAAGCGGTCCAGGTCGGTTTCGGCGAGCTCTCCGAACAGAGAGCCAAGAAACTGCTCAACAAGCCCGAGCAAGGTCATTTTGCCAAGGCAGGCGTTGCCCCCGCACGTCACCTTCGCGAATTCCGCTTCGAAGATGTTTCTTCCTACTCCGTCGGCGACACCATCAAGTGTGACGTCTTCGAGCAGGGCGACAAGATCGACGTTATCGGCACCAGCAAAGGTCACGGCTACACCGGCGCCATCCAGCGCTGGAATCAGCACACCGGCCCGATGGCCCACGGTTCCAAGTATCATCGCGGCGTCGGCTCTCTGAGCGCAAACTCCGATCCTTCCCGCGTGTTCAAGAACAAGCACATGGCCGGCCAGTACGGCGGCGACCGTGTCACCGTTCAGAACCTTGAGATCGTTAAGGTTGACGCAGAGCGCAACCTGCTCATGATCAAGGGCGCTATCCCCGGTGCAAACGGCAGCCTCGTCATGGTTCGTGACGCTGTCAAGGCTTGATAGGAGGACGCAATCATGGCAAATGTAAAAGTCTACAATATGCAGGGCGCTGCAGTCGGTGAGATGGAACTCTCCGATGCGATCTTCGGCGCCGAGGTACATGTCGCCGCGATGCACGCCGTCGTCCGCGCTTACCTGAACGCACAGCGCCAGGGCACTCAGTCCGCCCTGACCCGCACCGAGGTCCGTGGCGGCGGTCGCAAGATCTACCGTCAGAAGGGCACCGGTAATGCGCGCCATCATGGCCGCAGAGCTCCCCAGTTCACCCACGGTGGTGTCGTGTTCGCTCCCAAGCCCCGCGACTACCGCATCGAGGTTCCCAAGAAGGTCCGCCGCCTCGCAATGAAGAGCGCGCTGTCCTCCAAGGTTGCCGAGTCCGAGATCATCGTTGTCGATAAGCTTGCTCTGGCCGAGGCCAAGACCAAGAACGTCGCCACCATGCTCAAGGCGCTCGATGCCACCAAGAAGACCCTCATCGTTACCGCCGACGTCGACGAGACCATCGTCCGCGCCGCCAAGAACATCCCCGATGTCAAGACTACCTTCGTCGGCAGCATGAATGTATACGACATCATCAACTGCGACAAGTTCATCATCTCGCAGGACGCCGTCAAGCGTGTTGAGGAGGTTTACGCAGAATGAAGAGCGCATACGATATCATCAAGAAGCCCGTTCTGACCGAAAAGTCTTACGCTGACATGGCCGAGAAGAAGTACACCTTCGAAGTCGAAGTCACCGCAAACAAGACCGAGATCAAGAACGCGATCGAAGAAGTTTTCGAAGGCGTGAAGGTTGAATCCGTCAACACCATGCGCACCATGGGCAAGATCAAGCGTCAGGGCCGCACTTCCGGCCGCACCGCTGAGGTCAAGAAGGCAATCGTCACCCTGAAGAAGGACTCCAAGACCATCCCGTTCTTCGACGGCATGGCCGAATAATCAAGTACCCCAAATAATGGCAGGTTCGCCGAAAAAGAACCAATATAAGGAAGGGGAGAAACTCCATGGCAATTCGAGTGTACAAGCCGACTTCGCCCGCACGGCGCTTCATGTCGGTCCTGACTTTCGAAGAGATCACCAAGAAAGAGCCTGAGCGCTCTCTGACGACCGAGCTCCGTCACAAGGCCGGCCGTAACAATTCCGGTAAGATCACCGTTCGCCATCAGGGCGGCGGCGCTCGCCGTAAGTACCGCATCATCGACTTCAAGCGCCAGAAGGACGGCATTCCCGCCACCGTTAAGGCGATTGAGTACGATCCCAACCGTACCTGCTTCATCGCTCTGCTGTACTACGCAGACGGCGAGAAGCGCTACATTCTGGCCCCCCTCGGCCTGAAGGTTGGCGACACTGTTATGTCCGGTGCAGAAGCCGACATCAAGCCCGGCAACTGCCTGCCCATCGCGAACATCCCCCTGGGCACCCTGGTTCATAACATCGAGATCAAGATCGGCAAGGGCGGCCAGATGGTCCGTTCCGCCGGTACCGCAGCACAGGTCATGGCTAAGGAAGGCGCCACCGCACAGATCCGCCTGCCCTCCGGCGAAGTTCGCCGCATCTCCATGAACTGCCGCGCCACCATCGGCCAGGTCGGCAACACCGATCACAGCAACGTCCGCATCGGTAAGGCGGGCCGCACGCGTCACATGGGCATCCGTCCCACCGTCCGCGGCGTCGTCATGAACCCCTGCGATCACCCCCACGGCGGTGGTGAAGGCCGTTCTCCGGTCGGCATGCCTGCTCCCATGTCTCCTTGGGGCAAGAAGACCCAGGGCGTCAAGACCCGCAAGCATCGCAAGTACTCTGACAAGATGATCGTCAGCAGAGCTTCCAATAAGAAGTAAGCCTGAAAGGAGGCAAACCCAATGAGCAGATCTGTCAAAAAGGGACCGTTCATTCAGCCCGTGCTTCTCAAGCGCGTCCAGGAAATGAACGCTGCAGGCGAGAAGAAGATTCTCAAGACCTGGTCCCGTTCTTCCACTATCTTCCCGGATTTCATCGGTCATACGGTTGCCGTCCATGACGGTCGCAAGCATGTTCCGGTTTATGTCACCGAGGATATGGTCGGTCACAAGTTCGGTGAATTCGCCCCCACGCGTACCTATCGCGGTCACGCCGGCGAAAAGGCCTCGTCCCGCAAGTAACGTGTAAGGAGAGAAACAGATATGGCAACTCGAGTAAAAGAGAAGGCCGCTGCGCGCAAAGCCAACGCTGACAAGCGTGCCCGCGCGACTGCCAAATATATCCGCGTTACGCCCCGCAAGGCCAAGATCGTTGTTGATCTGATCCGCGGCAAGCAGGTCGATGAAGCACTCGCAATCCTCGCGTACACTCCCAAGAGTGCCGCTCCCGTTGTTGAGAAGCTGCTGAACTCTGCAATCGCGAACGCCGAGAACAACCTTTCGCTGGATCGCACTGACCTGTACGTCGCTGAGGTCTATGCCAACCAGGGCCCCACGCTCAAGCGTTACTGGGCTCGTTCCCACGGTCGTGCCGACATGATCAAGAAGCACACCAGCCACATCACCATCGTGCTCGACCAGAAGTGAGGGAGGATTAAAAAATGGGTCAGAAAGTCAATCCCCATGGCGCCCGCGTCGGTGTAATCCTCGACTGGAGCACCAAGTGGTACGCAGGGAAGAAAGATTTCTCTAACAATCTTATCGAGGACTACAACCTCCGTAAGATGCTGAAGGCCAAGCTGGAGATGGCGGGCATTTCCCACATCGACATCCAGCGCACCGCCGCTAAGGTCAACGTCGTCGTTTACACCGCCAAGCCCGGTATCGTCATCGGCAAGGGCGGCGCAGGCGCCGAAGCCCTGAAGAAGGAAATCGAAACCTTCACCGGCAAGACCGTCGGTCTGGACATCATCGAGATCAAGAATCCCGATACCGATGCTCAGCTGGTCGCCGAAAACATCGCCCAGCAGCTGGAGAAGCGTATCTCCTTCCGCCGCGCGATGAAGCAGTCCCTGGGTCGTGCCATGAAGGCCGGCGCCAAGGGCATCAAGACCCTGTGTGCAGGCCGTCTGGGCGGCGCGGACATCGCCCGTTCCGAAGGCTACCACGAGGGTTCCATCCCGCTGCAGACCCTCCGCGCCAACATCGACTACGGCTTCGCAGAGGCGAAGACCACCTACGGTCGTATCGGCATCAAGGTTTGGATCTACAAGGGACAGGTCATCTCCAAGGAAAGCAAGCTCATCGGCTACACCGATCTGCCCGCTCCCCGCGAGAATCGCCGTCGTTTCAACGACAAGAGAAGATCGGAAGGAGGAAAATAAACCATGCTGATGCCCAAGAGAGTCAAGCACCGCAAAACCATGCGCGGTCGTATGAAGGGTAAGGCCCAGCGCGGCAATTTCCTCGCATACGGTGAATTCGGTATCATCGCGACTCAGCCCGGCTGGATCACCTCCAACCAGATTGAGGCCGCCCGTCAGGCCATGACCCGTTACACCAAGCGTGGCGGTCAGGTCTGGATCAAGATCTTCCCCGACAAGCCCGTCACCGCGAAGCCCGCTGAGACCCGAATGGGTTCCGGTAAGGGTGCTCCCGAGTACTGGGTTGCAGTCGTTAAGCCCGGCCGTGTGCTGTTCGAGATCGGCGGCGTGTCCGAAGAGGTCTCCCGTGAAGCACTGCGTCTGGCTTCCCACAAGCTCCCCATCAAGACCAAGATCATCATGAAGGAAACCGAGAAGGGCGGTGAAGAGCAGTGAAGACCAGCGAAGAGATGAAGGTCCTGAAGGCCAAGACTACGGCTGAACTGGATGCCGATCTGAAGGCCAAGAAGAGCGAGCTCTTCAACCTGCGCTTCCAGCTCGCCACCGGCCAGCTGGAGAATACCGCGGCCCTGAATGAGTGCCGCAAGTCTATCGCCCGCGTCAAGACCATCATTCGCCAGCGCGAGATGGCCGAGAAGGCGTAATGAAGGAGGCAACTGAAAATGTCTGAAGTAAGAAGTTTGCGTAAGACTCGTACCGGCATGGTTGTTTCCGATAAGATGGACAAGACCATTGTCGTCGAGATCCGTGAGCGTGTCCGCCATCCCCTGTATGGTAAGATCATGAATCGCACCATGCGTCTGAAGGCCCACGACGAGAACAACGAGTGCGGCATCGGCGATACCGTACGCGTCATGGAGACCCGCCCGCTGTCCAAGGACAAGCGTTGGCGTCTGGTCGAAATCATCGAGAAGGCGAAGTAAGCCTAAGCAAGGAGGAAGATTTCAATGATTCAGCCTCAAACTCGTTTGAAGGTTGCCGATAACAGCGGCGCTAAGGAAATCATGTGCTTCCGCGTGCTGGGCGGTTCTTTCCGCCGTACCGGCAGCGTCGGTGACGTCATCGTTGCGTCCGTTAAGTCCGCAACGCCGGGCGGCGCCGTCAAGAAGGGTGACGTCGTCAAGGCCGTCATCGTTCGCACGCGTAAGCAGTACCGTCGTCCCGACGGCACCTATATCCGCTTTGATGACAACGCAGCCGTTATCATCAATGACCAGAAGCAGCCCAGAGGCACCCGCATCTTTGGGCCTGTGGCCCGTGAGCTCCGCGAGAAGGACTACATGAAGATCGTCTCGCTCGCTCCCGAAGTGCTGTAATGGAGGTGCACAATGGCAAAGCTTTTCGTTAAGTCCGGTGACACCGTAAAGGTCATCTCCGGCGAAGATAAGGGCAAGACCGGCAAGGTCCAGAAGGCATTTCCTGAGACCGGCAAGATCATCGTCGAAGGCGTCGCGATGGTCAAGAAGCACATGAAGCCCCGTGGACAGGGTATGCCCGGCGGCATCATCGACAAGGAAGCCGCGATTCCCGCCTGCAAGGTCATGATCGTGTGCCCGAAGTGCGGCAAGGCCGCCAAGATCGGTCACAAGTTCGTCGATGGCGATGGCAAGGCCTCCCGTCGTAAGGTTCGTGTCTGCAAGGCTTGCAACGCGAGCATCGACAACTGATAGAAGGAGGAACTAAGCTGTGGCTACCAGATTGCAGGAGAAGTACCGCGCCGAAGTCGTGCCGGCACTTCAGCAGAAGTTCAACTATAAGAACGTAATGGAGATCCCGCGCCTGGAGAAGGTCGTTCTCAACATGGGTCTCGGCGATTGCAAAGACAACGCCAAGGCTCTGGAGACCGCCGTCACCGAGCTGACCACCATCGCTGGTCAGAAGCCGCTGGTCACCAAGTCCAAGAAGAGCATCGCGAACTTCAAGCTCCGCGCCGGCATGAACGTTGGTGCGAAGGTTACCCTTCGCGGTGATCGTATGTACGAGTTCACTGACAAGCTTGTCAGCATCGTTCTCCCCCGCGTGCGCGACTTCCGCGGCGTATCTGCCAAGGCCTTCGACGGTCGTGGCAACTACTCCCTGGGTGTTCGTGAACAGCTGATCTTCCCCGAGATCGAGTACGATAAGGTCGAGAAGATCCGCGGCATGGAAATGGTGTTCGTCACCACTGCCAAGACTGATGAAGAAGCTCGCGAGCTGCTCCGTCTTCTGGGCATGCCCTTCCAGGCGTGATAAGGAGGAAATGAATCGTGGCTAAGACAAGCATGAAGATCAAGCAGGCAAGACCTGCAAAGTTCTCTACGCGTGCCTATACCCGCTGCCGTGTGTGCGGTCGTCCGCATTCCGTGCTGCGTAAGTACGGCATCTGCCGCATCTGCTTCCGCGAGCTGGCCTACGCAGGCCAGATCCCGGGAGTCCGCAAGGCCAGCTGGTAATCCGGCTATATTAGGAGGAAAGAATTATGGTTATTAATGATCCCATCGCGGATATGCTGACCAGAATCCGTAACGGCCTGATTGCCAGACATGAGAGCGTTATGATCCCCGCTTCCAACATGAAGAAGGCCATCGCCAAGATTCTGCTGGACGAAGGTTACATCCGCTCCGTTGACTACGTCGACGATGGTCTGCAGGGTCAGATCAAGGTTACGCTGAAGTATGCGACCGGCAAAGAGTCCGTCATCAAGGGTCTCAAGCGCATTTCCAAGCCCGGTCTGCGTGTTTACGCCAAGAACGACGAGATCCCGAAGGTCCTCGGCGGCCTGGGCATCGCCATCATCTCCACGTCCAAGGGCGTTATGACCGATAAGGCCGCTCGCCTGGCCGGCGTCGGCGGAGAAGTTCTGGCATATATCTGGTAATTAAGTTGGAGGTACACTAGAATGAGTCGAATCGGCAGACTTCCGATTCCGGTCCCCGCAGGCGTTACCGTCACTGTTGCCGAAGACAACACCGTGACCGTTAAGGGCCCCAAGGGTGAACTGAGTCAGAAGGTCAATAAGGATATCAAAGTCGAACAGGTTGGCGCAGAAGTTCTCGTTACCCGCCCGTCCGACAGCAAGCCCCACCGCTCGATGCATGGTTTGTATCGCTCCCTCATCAATAACATGGTTGTTGGCGTCACCAAGGGCTTCGAAAAGGTCATGGTGATCGAGGGCGTCGGTTACAAGGCAGCCGCTGAGAACAACGGTGATTCCCTGAACCTGGCACTGGGTTATTCCCATCCCATCAATGTCGCCGCTCCCGCCAACATCAAGTTCGAGACCCCCGCACCCACCCGTATCGTGGTCAAGGGTATCGACAAGCAGGCTGTTGGCGCCATCTCCGCCGACATCCGCGCACTGCGCAAGCCCGAACCCTATCATGGCAAGGGCATCCATTATGAGAACGAGGTCGTCCGCCGCAAGGAAGGCAAGGCCGGTAAGAAGTAATAAGGGGGTACCGCACAATGTTTAGTAAGCGTGATCGCAACGAGGTTCGCAAGATCCGTCATGCGCGTGTACGCAAAAAGATCAGCGGAACGCCCGAACGTCCGCGTCTTTGCGTCTATCGCAGCAATCGTCACATTGAAGCTCAGATCATCGATGACGTAGCCGGCCGCACTCTGGCCGCTGCCTCTACCGTCGAGAAGGACATCGCCGCCAAGGTCGCCGAGTGCGACAAGAAGGGCGCTGCCAAGATCGTCGGCCAGATGGTCGCTGAGCGCGCAGCCGCAGCAGGCATCAAGGACGTCGTCTTTGACCGCGGTGGCTATATCTACACCGGTCGCGTAGCCGAGCTTGCAGCCGGCGCTCGCGAGGGCGGTCTGAACTTCTAAGAGGAGGATATGAACGCAATGCAGCGCAACGAGCAAGTTAGCGAATTCAAAGAGAAGCTGGTAGCGGTTAACCGCGTCAGCAAGACCGTTAAGGGCGGCCGCAACATGCGCTTCTCCGCTCTGATGGTCGTCGGCGACGAAAAGGGTCGCGTCGGCTGCGGCATGGGCAAGGCAGTTGAAATTCCCGAAGCAATCCGCAAGGGAACCGAAGACGCCAAGAAAGCCATGGTCAACGTCCCCATGGCCGGCACCACCATCCCTCATGAGGTCGTTGGTGTGTTCGGCACCGGCAAGGTCAAGATGCTCCCCGCTCCGGAAGGTACCGGTATCATCGCCGGCGGTCCGGTCCGTGCGGTCCTCGAGGCAGCCGGTATCAAGAACATCGTTACCAAGTCCATCGGCTCCAACAACAAGATCAACATGGTCAGAGCCACCCTTGAAGGACTGAAGCAGCTCCGCAGCGCCGAAGAAGTTGCAAGACTTCGCGGCAAGACTGTCGAAGAGATTCTCGGCTAAGGGGGACATAACAATGAAACTGAAAATCACTCAGACCAAGTCCACCATCGCTTCCCTGAAGAACCACAAGGCGAACATTGAAGCGCTGGGCCTGCATCACGTCGGCGACTCCGTCGTGAAAGAGGACAACGTAGCGACCCGTGGCCAGATCTTCAAGGTCAAGCACACGGTCAACGTCGAACAAATCGCCGAATAAGGAGCCCACTCACATGACACTTCAAGACCTGAAGCCCGCTGTGGGTCCGACCACGGCTCCCAAGCGTCTCGGACGCGGCACCGGTTCCGGCCTGGGCAAGACCTCCGGTAAGGGCCACAAGGGCGCAAAGGCCCGCTCCGGCGGCGGCAAGCGTCCCGGCTTCGAAGGCGGCCAGATGCCTCTGACCATGCGCCTTCCCAAGCGCGGTTTCACCAACAAGTTCCGTAAGGAATTCGTCGCAGTGAACGTCGAGACCCTCGATTGCTTCGAGGCCGGCACCACTGTTACTCCCGTCGAGCTCATCGAGGCCGGCATCATCAAGAACATCCTTGATGGCGTCAAGATCCTGGGCGACGGCGAAATCACCAAGGCTCTGACTGTCAAGGCCAACAAGTTCTCTGCTTCCGCAAAGGAAAAGATTGAGGCTGCCGGCGGAAAGGTCGAGGTGATCTGACATGCGGGAAACGTTGAAGAACGTATGGAAGGTTGTTGAGCTTCGTAAGAAGATCCTTTATACCCTCTTCATGCTGCTCATCTATCGTCTTCTGTGCTTCGTTCCGACCCCCGGTGTCGACACCAGCATGATCGCAGGCGTTCTTGAACGCTACTCCCTTCTCGGCTTCATCAACTCGATGACCGGTGCTAACCTCTCCAACTACTCCATTATGGCAATGGGTATCACCCCGTACATCAACGCATCCATTATCATGCAGCTGCTGTGCGTCGCGATCCCGAAGCTGGAGGAGCTGCAGAAGGAAGGCGAAGAAGGCCGCAAGAAGATCGCTCAGATCACCCGCTACGTCACCATCGGCCTTGGCTTCCTGCAGGCTGTTGCGCTGACCTACGGTCTCCGTGTCAATGCAACCAACAGCTTCCTCGGCCTGATCACCATCGCACTGTGCCTGGCAGCAGGTACTGCGATGGCCATGTGGATCGGTGAGCGCGTCACCGAGAACGGCATCGGCAACGGTATCTCCCTGCTGATCTTCGCCGGTATCGTCGCAAACCTGGCCCACTCCGTTATCTCCAACGTTTCTGCCATGTTCACTCAGATCTCTGCAGTGAGCATCCCCGGCATCATCGCCTCCCTGATCGTCTTCGCAATCCTGATCATCGGTATCGTCTTCGTCGACCTCGGCGAGCGTCGTATCCCTGTTCAGTATTCCAAGCGCATGGTTGGCCGTAAGATGTACGGTGGCCAGAACACTCACATCCCGCTGAAGCTGAACGCCTCCGGCGTTCTGCCCCTGATCTTCGCGAATGCCATCATGCAGTTCCCCTCTACCATCCTGGCATTTTTCTCTCGCTCCAGCGCTTACGCCTGGTGGTCTGAGAACGTGACGACCAACAGCTTCCTCTATCAGCTGATCTTTGCTCTGCTGATCTTCGGCTTCACCTTCTTCTACTCCTCCATCAGCTTCAACCCTGTGGAGATCTCGAAGAACATCCAGGCCAACGGCGGCATGATCCCCGGCATTCGCCAGGGCAAGCCCACCGCAGAGTTCATCGCAAAGATCACCCGTCGTATTACCACCTTCGGTGCCATCTACCTGGCAATCCTGGCAGTCATCCCCACCGCGATCTATTCCATCGCCCGTGTGTACCTGCCCTTCGCAGCATCCTCTCTCATGATCGCGGTTTCTGTTGCCATGGAGACCATGCGTGAGCTCGAGAGCCAGATGCTGATGCGTCACTACAAGGGCTTCCTGAAGTAATACGGAGGAAAATACATGAAGCTGATTTTTCTGGGCCCTCCCGGTGCCGGTAAAGGTACCCAGGCAGCGGGCGTCAGCGCCAACCTGAGAGTTCCGCACATCTCCACCGGTGATATGTTCCGCAACGCCGTTAACAACAAGACCCCCACGGGTGTTGAAGCGAAGCGCTACATGGATGCCGGCCAGCTGGTTCCCGACAGCGTCGTCATCGCAATGGTGAAGGAACGCCTGTCCGAGCCCGACTGTGCCAACGGCTATCTGCTGGACGGTTTCCCCCGTACGGTAGAGCAGGCTGAAGCGCTGGAAGGTATCTCCGCCCCCGACGCAGTCATCGACATCGAAGTTCCGGACGAACGTCTGTTCGACCGCCTCACCGGTCGCCGCGTCTGCAAGGCCTGCCGCGGAACTTACCACATTTCCAAGCTCGCGAATGAGACCGTTTGCCCTGTATGCGGCAACGAAGTCTATCAGCGTGACGATGATAAGCCCGAAACCATTACCAAGCGTCTGCAGGTCTATCACGAGGCCACCGCACCGCTGATCGGTTACTATGAGGCGAAGGGCAAACTCAACCGCATTGACGGTGACAGAAATCTTGAGGACGTCTTTAAGGCGATCCTTGCCTCACTGGAGTGACGGCATGATCACAATTAAAAACGAAGCCCAGATTGAAAAGATGCGTAAAGCCGGCGCGCTGCTGCACAGTGTTCTCGAACAGCTGCGCGGCGCCGTCCGGCCGGGCATCTCCACCAAGGAACTGGACGAGATGGCGGAAACGCTCATCCGTCAGGCCGGCGCCATTCCTTCCTTCAAAGGATACGCCGGATTCCCGTATTCCATCTGCGCTTCAGTTGACGATCAGGTCGTTCACGGCTTTGCAAACAATGAACCTCTGCGCGAAGGGCAGCTGCTGAGCATCGACTGCGGCTGCATCCTCGATGGATGGCAATCCGACAGCGCGCTTTCGGTTCTCGTCGGTAACGGCTCCAAAGAAGCCAAAAAGCTCATCAAGGTCACGGAAGAATGCTTCTGGATCGGAGCGAACATGGCTCGCAAGGGCAACCGCATCGGCGATATCGGCGCCGCTGTGCAAAAGCACGCGGAAGACCACGGCTACGGTGTCATCCGCGACCTTACCGGTCACGGTATCGGTCGCGAAATGCATGAAGACCCCGCGGTCCCCAACTACGGGAGACCCGGCAGGGGTGTACGTCTCGAACCCGGCATGACCATCGCCATCGAGCCCATGATTGCCATGGGCACCTGGAAGATCATTACCGAGGCAGACGGCTGGACGACCCGAACCCAGGACCGCTCACTGGCCTCTCACTACGAACACACCGTTCTGGTGACCGACGGCGAGCCTGAGATCCTGTCTTTCCCGGGCGCCCGTATTCCGGAGGCGCTGAGATGAAAGCTTATCCCATCGAGATCGGATCGGTCGTAAGATCCAAAGCAGGCCGCGATGAAGGCCGCCTGTTCGTCGTAACGGAGATCATCGACGATGACTTCGTCTACGTCGTCAACGGCGCGCTGCGCGGCATCGAACGCCCCAAGAAAAAGCGCAAAAAACATCTCAAACCCAACGGCTCGATCATCTCTCAGATCGCCGCGGGTGAGAGGTATGAGGATCATGAGATCCGTGCATGGCTGAAAAAGGAGGAGCAATAGGTTGTCTAAGTCTGACGTTATCGAAGTTGAAGGCGTTGTCACTGAGTCCTATCCAAACGCCATGTTTGAAGTCCAGCTTCCCAATGGACATAAGATACTGGCACACGTCTCCGGCAAAATGCGTATGAACTACATTCGCATCTATCCCGGTGATAAAGTTACGATTGAGCTTTCGCCTTATGATCTGACCCGTGGTCGCATCACCTGGCGTTCCAAGAGCTGACCGTTGACACAAGTAAGGAGGCAATACACATGAAAGTGAGACCTTCCGTCAAGACTATCTGCGAAAAGTGCAAGATCATCAAGCGCAAGGGTCGCGTCATGGTGATCTGCGAGAATCCCAAGCACAAGCAGAAGCAGGGCTGATCGCGGATATTCCAATCGGTACAATACGGGCACTTCGAAAGAAGTGCCCGTTTTTTGTGGTTATTCAGCTTTCGCGGTTTGACGATGTTTCGTTATTCGGTGTATAATGAGACCGGATAACAGATATGATTGCCGAAAGGATCAGTGACATGAACTACGACGGTTTGGATATGACTCAGATCAGTGACGGACTCAGTCAGACCGCTGCCTGCGCCGCGGCGCCTGTTTATGACAGGGAAAACGGGCTGATGTTTGTTTCTTATATGACCGGTCTGCGCAAGTTTTACGGCGAATCCACAAGCAAGCTCTGCATGTCGATCTTTCCGCCCTCTCAGCCTACCAATATCCGGCACAGAATGATCGACCCGGGCATCGGGGAGACCAGAGGTCTGCTGTGCACTGCCCATTATCTCATCGGTGACAGACGAACCAGAGTGATGTTCACAACGACGAGGGGCGAGAAGGCATCCTATTACAGAGACTACGACTTTGAGACCGATACCGTTTCCGAGCGCACAAAGGTCTTCATCAAGACCGCTCAAGACACGCTCCCGCTTGTGAACGAGACCTATCATCTGTTCCTCAATGAAAACGGGTATCATGTGGACTGCGACAAGGAACCCATCATCAACAAGGTCTGCAAGTACAACGGAGCGTTCTACACCGCGATCACCCTCGACGGTCCCAGCTATCCCATCCTGTGCCGCATCGAGGACAACATACTGGTGCCCTTTGCCATCTGCCCCGAGATGACGACCTACGAGTTCCGCTATCTCATCAATGATGACGGTATTTTCGGTGTGTTCAGAGTTCCGCCGGATGACCACAAGACCGGTCATGGCGGCTACACCGTCTCTGCCGACGGCGGCAAGACATGGCGTACATCCATCTTTGCCGACGGCATTCAGTCCCGTCCGGATGTGATGGAGTATTACGGCAAGCCGCTGGTGATCTATAACTACAGGAACGATTCCTCGCTGCAGAACTGGCCGCCCATGCACAATTTCCGCAACGCCATCAAAATGGTGTATGACGGAAAGGTGATCAAGGATATCTTCAGCAAATACGGCATCGTTGAACATGAGACCATATCCATAAACGGCGATCTCTACATGACATTCTCCAACTGCCCGCAGGCCCTCTCCACCGCCAATCACAAGG
>JAKSPZ010000030.1 GCA_024404395.1 Clostridia bacterium
TGGAGGTGGCGGACTCGATGGCGGTGGCGGAGGCGTCCACGGTGGCGATGTGGTCGAGGGTCACATCCACGGCGTCCTCATTGAAGTCCTGATAGCTGACGCCGGCATCGGGATCGAAGTCCTCGGCGCGGAAGACGGTGGGACGGCGGACGCGGACGGTGTCGCCGATGTTGTGGAGGGACTCGTCAAAGTCGCGATAGACCAGATTGGGGAAGACCAGATTCTCCTGCAGCAGCGGCAGCGCCTGTCGGGCGATGGTCTTGAGGGTGACGAAGGTATTGGACATGATGTTGCTCCTTTCTCAGCGGGCGAGGGTGCGATAGTATTCCTCGTCGGTCATGGTGTCGGGGTCGGGGGTGTTGTCGGGGGCGGTGGGGGTCGCGCCCTTGAGGCGCTCGTCCACGGCGGCGCGAAGGGCCTCGCGGAAGGCGGCGTCCAGCGCGTCAACGGCGGCGGTCAGGGTCTCCTCGTCGGTCAGGGGCAGGACGGGGAGCAGGGTCTCGGGCAGCTCCTTCGCCTTCAGCAGGTCGATGGCTTTAAGTCTCAGCTCGCGGGTGAGCAGCGCGTTCTCGCGCTCATCCATCTGCGTTTCGGGGGTCAGTCTTGCATCGATCTCCGACGCGATCATGGCGCGGAGGTCTTCGAGGGTCATTTCATTCACGGTGTATTCTCCTTTCTGTCGTCCTCCTCAACGGGGAGGGCGTGGGTAAAGATGATGCGCACGGCATCGGGGTCGGGCACGGGGATGCCCCGCAGCTTGAGGAAGGCGGCGTAGGCGCGGAGGCGCTGGCGAAGTCCTTCCCTGAACCACTTCTCCTTGATGCGGGTCAGCTGCTCCAGCCCCATGAGCTTGTATCGCAGCGCCACGCCGCTGGCATTGCCCGCGAAGGACTCGTCGGTGAGGTCGGGGATCATGGACAGGCGATGGATGTCCGCGGCGATGGCGTTCTTCAGCACCTCGGTATCCGCCTCGTTGAGCTGCTTGCACAGCCAGCTGGCGCTGGCCTCGGCGTCGGGCAGCACGAGGACCTTGTCCTCACGGAGCTGGGCGCCGGGGGAACGTCCCCGCTCGTCGGTCTCCATGGTGCAGCCCGACAGCAGGAGCAGGGCATCCACGAACTGCTGCTTGTCGTTCATGCGGTCGCTCTGGAGGCGGTCGTAGGCCTCGATGAGGCTGAGCACGGGCTCGAAATCGCCCCGCTCGGACTCGTCGTTCCAGTACTCGATGAGGGGCACGGCGCCGAAGAAGTGGTTGGTCTCCGACAGCTTCTTCCCCACCGCCCCCATGGGCGAGCAGGGATAGACGTACTCGGCGGCGGCGGTGAGGACGCGGAGGCGGGCGGCGGTGCGCTTGCCCGTCTCGTCGGCGATGGGCTCCACCAGCATGCCCATGAGGGGGCGCGCCGCCACGGTGTCGTCGTAGACCACGAAGGCGCGGCGGGGATCCACGGCGGCGGAGCGGGGCTCGGCGTTGTCGTCGGACCAGATCAGCTCCACGCCCCGCCCGCAGACGGCGGCATTGCGCGCCAGCTCCCCGTCCACGGCGTCGATGTCCGCCGCTTCAAAGGCGGACAGCAGGCGGGACAGGTCGCCGTCGGCTGCATAGCGCACGGGCTTCCCCAGCAGATACCCCGAGGACACCGCCGTGATCGCCCTTGGGAAGGGGTGGACCAGGCGGTTGTTGGGCATGCCCTCGGGACGGGTGCGGTCCAGGATCCCGCTCCGACCGTTGTAGCTGTCGAAGAGGCGGTCCAAACGGCCGCGGTCGACCATGAACTCCGCCAGACAGCTCTCCAGCAGTCGGCGGGAGGGCTCGCCCCGAAGGCAGTCCCTTGAACGGATGATCATTGTTTCTCTCCTTTCAGAACAGTGGATTTTGGCTTGTCCGCGCGGCTTTGGCGCGGATGACGGGACCGAGGGCATAGCGCAGGGCGTCGATGGTGTGATTGTCCCGATCGGGGATCTCGGGGATCACATTGCCCTCGTTGTCCCGCCGATAGCGGGCGTTGACCAGCTCCCGTCGGGCGACGGGACAGCGGACGGGATCGATGACGATCTCCGCCTGCTCCTGCAGCCAGCGAATGCCCTGCTTCACCGAGCCCGGTCCCTTCTTCGCCGCCACCGCCTTCACACCGCCGCGGCGGAGGGCGTCGATGAGGCGGGGATCGGCGCCGTCGCAGCGGACGATGTCCCCCTTCGCCCGACTGCGAATGATGCGGGTCAGCTCGTCGGCGGGGACGCGGGTGGCGACGAACTCGTCCGTGATGCACAGTCGGCGGCGGCGGGGGTCGTAGGTGGCGCGGACAAAGGCGTCGGGGTCGGCGGCAAAGCCGAAGTCCAGCCCGCAGTAGGCGACGGCGGCCAGATCGTCTCGGTCGGGAACAGCTATGCGGAGGTTGTCGAAGACCTCGTCGCCGATGCCCGTGACCTCGCCCAAATACATCTGCCGATAGAGCAGCGGGCGGGCGGTCTTCTGCCGCTCCGCCTCGGCGATGAAGCTCTCACCCAGCCAGCCTTCGGGCATGTCAAGGTAGGTGCTGTAGTGGGTGAAGCGCCCCTGCATCAATTCGGCGGCGCTCTGGTTGACCCAGTGGGCGGCGTCGGCGGGCGGGTTGTAGGTGCAGAAGGTCACGGGGCGGAAGTCGGCGGAACCGCGAAAGGCGGAGGCGCGGACGGTGAGGATGTCGGTGAGCGCCGAGAATTCCGACATCTCCTCGAACCACAGATAGCCGAAGACCCCTCGGGACAGCTTCAGGGACTTGGTCTTTCCCGGGTCGTCGGCGCCTCGGAAGAGGATGCGCTGCCCCGTGCGCAGGTTCTCGATCTCCGGCGGCGACAGCTTCGGGCGGTATTCCTTGTTCAGCCCCAGCCGATCCACCGCCCAGAGCATCTGCTCAAAGACGCTCTCCCGCAGGGTCGCCCCCACGCGGCGGAGGATGAGGGCGTTGGCGTCGGGATGGCGGATCATGCCAAGCAATATCTCCAGCGCCACAAAGCTGGACTTGCCCGAGCCGCGTCCGCCGCTGAGCCAGATCTCATCGTATGATTGGTCCCGCAGGGCTCGGTGGACGGGCTGTAAGGCGGGGGCGATGAGGTCACTGAGCCGTACCGTCGACATCGTCCACGATCACCGTCGGTCCCTCGGGCGCCGTCGGCTTTTCGGTGAAGAGCCCCAGCCGCTTGCCCAGCAGCTCCGCCGCCTTCAGCGCCCCCGTGCCCGAACCCTCCCGCATGACCGCCGAGAGAAATTCAAGGATCTCCTTTTCATCCGCGATCATCGTTCTCACTCCTTTCTCGGTTAATTATTAACCGCGTCGCAGCTCATAAGATACCACTGTACGGTTAATTCGTCAAGTAAAACAACGGTTAATTTTCCCGTATACGGTTAATCATTATTGCAATGCGGTTATCGGCGTGGTACAATAGCCGTGATATGATATTGTGAGGTGATCCTGTGGAGCTCCGTGAAAAACTGGCCCGACTGAAGGGCGGTGCGGGACTGACCACCGAAAAGCTCAGCGCATTGAGCGGCGTCCCCCGTGGGACTATCAACAAGCTGCTCAACGGCGAGACCAAGAATCCCACCTTCCAGACCCTTTCCCGACTGGCGAAGGCGCTGTCCTGTCCCACCGAGATGCTGACGGGCGATGTGCCCGCCCTGCCTGAGGACGAGAACATCCTGTCGGTGACCACCCGCCGCGTGCCCCTGCTGGGCGAGATCGCCGCGGGCGTGCCCATCGAGTGCCGTCAGGAGGAAGAGGTCCTCACCTGTGACGAATCCATCCCCTGCGATTTCGCCCTCCGCGTCCGCGGCGATTCCATGATCGGCGCCCGCATCCTGGACGGCGACATCGTCTTCATCCGCCAGCAGGACGATGTGGACGACGGCACCATCGCGGCGGTGTGGATCGACGGCGACACCACTTTGAAGCGGGTGTACCACATCCGCGACGGCGTACAGCTCATCAGTGAAAATCCCCGCTACGCCCCCATGATCTTCAGCTATCCCGACTGCGAGCGCATCCGCATCCTCGGTCGGGCAGTGGGCTTCCAGAGCCGCATCCTGTGATGACCGCGTCTCTGCTGATCACCGCGGCACAGATCGCGGAATACATCGGCACCGTGGCCTTCGCGGTGTCGGGAGCCATGTGCGCCATCGATCGCGAGCTGGATCTGTTCGGCGTACTGCTTCTGGGCATCATCACCGCCACGGGCGGCGGCATGCTGAGGGACGTCATCCTCGGCGCCACGCCCCCCGCCGCCTTCATCGATCCCGTCTATGTCCTGACGGCGGCCATCGTCTCCCTCCTCGTCTTCCTCGTCGCCTACATCCGACCCGAGCGCTATTCGCGCACCCATGAGACCGTCGATCGGCGCATCGATATCTTCGACGCCATCGGCCTCGGCATCTTCGCCGTCACCGGCGCGGAGGCGGCCATGGCGGCGGGTCACGGCGACAACCTGTTCCTCTGCGTGTTCATGGGCATGAACACCGCGGTGGGCGGCGGCATCCTGCGGGACATCCTGTCCATGCGGGTGCCCATGGTGCTGGTCAAGCACGTGTACGCCCTCGCCGCCATCATCGGCGCCCTCGCCTTCTGCCTGCTGGTGAGGTGCCTGCCCCCCGCCCTTGCCATGTTCCTCGCCGCCGGGGTGACCTTCGTCATCCGCCGTCTGGCGGTGCGCTTCAACTGGAACCTGCCCAAGGTGCGGCAGATACAAAACGGAAAGTGAGCAATTGCAATGAAGATATCCAAAGCCGACGCCCTGCAGTGGTTTGAGTTCTTCGCCTCTCTGGACCCCGAAGAGGGACTCATGCCCCGACAGGAGGAGATCGCACTGGCGGTCATGAGCCAGATCGAGGTCGCCGAGGAGGCCCGCGTCCAAAAGCTGCGGGACGCCATCCCCGACCTGCACGTCATGGACGGCCGCACCACCTTCGTGGGCGATCCCGATAAGTTCCCCAAGGGCTGCAAGTCCTGCCTGTCCGGCACGGGACTGAGCGCCATCCGCAAGACCAACCGCTGCAACCTCCGCTGCAAGTTCTGCTACGACTTCGGCGAGATGGAATGCCAGCCCCCCATCGGCGAAGGTCTGTGGGAGATCGGCGGCGGTCGCTATCGCGAGGAGGACGCCGAGCTGCTGCTCACCGTCTCCAACCGCCCCACCGGCATCTGCTACGTGTACCTCGAGCCCTTCCTCGAGATCGAGAAGTACTACGGCATCATCCGCCGCTTCCATGAAGCCGGCATCGGTCAGCACCTGTACACCAACGGCACCCTGTGCACCGAGGAGAACCTCAAGGCACTGGGCGAGGCGGGTCTGGACGAGCTGCGGTTCAACCTGGGCGCCTCGGGCGTTGCGGACAAGGTCATCGACTCTATCGCCATGGCGAAGAAGTACATCCCCCGCGTGGGCATCGAAACGCCCATGACGTTGGAGTACTGGGAGCTGTTCCATCAGAAGAAGGACAGGATCCTCGCAACGGGCGTGGACTTCATGAACAGCGCGGAACTGCACCTCAATCCCAACAACATCGACAACTACTACGGCGAGCCCCTGTACATGTACCGCCGCGGCTACATCTCCCCCATCTGGAGCCACGAGCTCACCCTGAAGCTCATGGCGGAGGCGTCGGAAGAGAAGTGGCACTGCGTGGTCCACGACTGCTGCAACCGCACCAAGTTCGCCCGCGACCTGAACATGCGCGCCAAGGAAGGCGCATGGTTCGGCGCCACCGCTTACGGCAGCGAGTTCCCCATGATCCCCTTCGAATACTTCCTGCCCATCCTGAGAGACCCCGACTTCACCTTCGTTGAAGAAGAGCCCCTGCCCGAAGGCTACGGCATCGGCGACTGTGTCCTGTAAAATCGAAAGGAGAATGTTCCCATGAATGAAAAGAAAAAGGCTATGCTCAAATTCATGCGCTACCCCATGGTCCTGCAGGTGATGGGCGTCCTCATGCTCATCGGCGGCGCCGTTGACACCACCCTCAGCATCAAGCATCAGCGCGACAGCTTCGATATCCTGCTGGCCGTGCTGGTCCTCATCTGCGGCGTCTACCTCACCGTCCGCCACACCCGCCAGTTCCTCTCCCTCCGCAAGGACCTCGCCGCCTATGAGGCCAAGGGCGAATTGGAGAACGTGGTCAACGACTTCGCCGCGGGCAAGGCCTATCTGGGCAATCAGATGACCGTGGGCGAGACCTACGTCTTCTCCGTTGGCGGACGCCGCGTGCTCCCCGCCTCCGAGCTCACCCACGTCACCGTCAAGAAGTCCACCAGCTTCTTCACCGGCTTCCCCCAGATGATGGTCGGCATGACCAAGGACGGCACCGTCACTCTGGCGGGTCTGTCCAAGAGCGTGCTGTCCACCGACATCATGTCCGGCGCCAAGGCCCTCCGCCGCCGCAACCCCAACATCGAGTTCCACCTCGGTCTGTGATGGACTTTGACCTGACCGTCAACGGTCTGCCCGTGAAGGCAAGCTACGACGAAGCGCTCCTTCGAAGCCTCCTGACCCGAATGAAAGCAATGAAGCGCGGCATCGTCTTCATCGCGGCGCCCCCCGGGGCGGGCAAGAGCACCCTCGCCACCGCGCTGGAAAAGCTGGGCAACACCATGGAAGGTCCCTCGGTGCAGGCGCTGGGGATGGACGGCTTTCACCACACCGCCGCCTACATCGCCGATCACACCGTGTGTCGCGACGGCGAGACCGTGCCCATGGCGTCGGTAAAGGGCGCGCCCGAGAGCTTCGATCTTGAGAAGCTCGCCGCCGCATTGAAGAACGTTCGGGACAGGAAGTGGCCGATCTACGACCGCCGCCTGCACGACGTGGTCGAGGACGCCATCGATGTGACGGGGGACATCCTCATCATCGAGGGCAACTACCTGCTGCTGGACGAGGACGGCTGGCGGGATCTGACCTGCGATCTAAGCGTCTTTGTCACCATCCACCGCGATCTCTGCATCCGCCGCCTCATCGACCGAAAGGTGGCGGGGGGCATGGAACGGAGCGCCGCCGAGCGGTTCGTCCGCGCCTCCGACCTCCGAAACGCCGACCGCATCCTGAAAAACAGAAAGCCCTCCCACATCACCCTGCAGGTGACGGCGGAAGGCAAACTCCTCCGAGCGGACTGACCGCTCGGAGATTTTTTATTTTTGTCACGATTTATTGTTGACATCACCACATTAGCGTGCTAAAATAAGCGTATAAACCGATGAGAAAGAGTAGTAAATGTTCGGGAAACCGACCTACAGAGAGCCGCGGGTGGTGGGATCGCGGCGGCGGGCGGACGTTGAATGGACTTTCGAGGGCAAATCGAAACGCCGAAAGGCGCGTGTAGAGGCGACGGAGTAGGACACTTCGTTATAAAAATCGGCGCTTGGTTGAGCGCACAGAGTGGTCGCGAAGCATCGCGGCAATATAGGGTGGCACCGCAGGCAAGATTTATCCGCCTGTCCCTTGTGTAATCGTACGGCACAAGGGACAGGCGTTTTTTCATCCCGCCAACCTCCGCCGTACCGTCTCATCAACCGAAAAAAAACAGAATTACGGAGGAAAAGACAATGGCAAACAATCAGAATGCGATCCCCTACAAGATGTTCCTGGAAGAGAATGAGATGCCCACCACGTGGTACAATGTCCGCGCCGACATGAAGACCAAGCCCGCGCCGCTGGTCAATCCCGGCACCGGCGCCCCCATGACCGCCGAAGAGCTGGGCGGCGTGTTCTGCTCCGATCTGGTGGAGCAGGAGCTGGACAACGATACCCGTTACGTCGAGATCCCCGAAGAGATCCGCGAGTTCTACAAGATGTACCGTCCCTCCCCGCTGATGCGCGCCTACCGTCTGGAGAAGGCCCTCGGCACCCCCGCCAAGATCTACTACAAATTCGAAGGCAACAACACCTCCGGCAGCCACAAGCTGAACTCCGCCATCGCTCAGGCCTACTACGCCAAGAAGCAGGGTCTGGTGGGCGTCACCACCGAGACGGGCGCGGGTCAGTGGGGCACCGCACTGTCCATGGCCTGCTCTTATCTGGGTCTGGACTGCAAGGTCTTCATGGTCAAGTGCTCCTA
>JAKSPZ010000031.1 GCA_024404395.1 Clostridia bacterium
GCACTCCGTCTGCTGCGCCAGTGCGCGGGCGAGGATGATGCGCTGCTGTTCGCCGCCCGAAAGGGTAGAGAACACGCGGTCGCGGAACTCCAGCATGCCGACCTTGGCGAGACAGGCGTCTACGATCTCGTAGTCTTCCTTGGTGTCGCGTTCCATCATCTTCGTATGAGGCGAGCGACCCATGAGGACGATGTCACGGACGGTGAACTCAAAGTTGTAGTAGTTGTGCTGGGACAGGACCGCCAGCTTCAGAGCGCTGTCGCGGACGGACATGGCGGAGATATCCGTTCCGTCCAGCATGATGGCGCCCTTATCTGCCTTCAGCACGCGGTAGATGCACTTGAGGAAGGTGCTCTTGCCGGAGCCGTTGGGACCGATGACACCGACGAATTCCTTGTTTTTGACGTCGATGCCGATCTTGTTGAGGATGTGGTTGTCGCCGAGGGTGATCTCCACATCGCGCGCGAAAATATTCATCAGCTCTTGCCCTCCCCGAATCCGTAGGATTTACTGATCAGGAGATAGACGAAGCAGGGGGCGCCGATGGCGGAGACCAGAATGCCCAGCGGGACTTCGCTCTTGGGGATGATGATGCGGCAGGCCACGTCCGCCCAGATGAGGAACACCGCGCCCGTCAGTGCCGACAGGGGCAGCAGGCGCTTGTGATCCGTACCGAAGAGGATGCGGACCACATGGGGGATCATGAGTCCCACGAAGCCGATCATGCCCGTGCAGTAGACCGCCAGACCCACGAGGACCGCAGAGAGCACCATGTACAGTCTGCGCCAACGTGTGAGGTCGGTACCCAGGGTGACGGCGACGTCATCGCCCAGCAGCATCAGATTCAGCACGCGGCTCTGGCTGATGAAGAACAGGGAGATGAGGATCATGATGGGCAGGCAGAAGGTGATCTCCTCCCACTTGGAGCCCGCCAGAGAGCCCATGAGCCAGAAGGTGATGGAGCGCATACCCTCCGCGTCATCCGCGATGTAGACGATGAAGTTGGAGATAGCGGAACAGACCGAGGACAACGCCGTACCTGCCAGCAGCAGTCGGATGGAGCTGGAGCGGTTGCCGATGCTTGCGATGATCTGCACCAGGAAGGAAACGATCAATGCGCCGATGAAGGCAAAAATGCCCATAGCGTTGGTGCCGAAGGCGGATACCACGCCCAGCAGCGCAGCCACGGTGGCGCCCAGCGTTGCGCCCGAAGAGATACCCAGGATATAGGGATCCGCCAGAGGATTCTTGACGATGGCGTGCAGGATGCGGCCGCTGAGCGCCAGCGACATGCCCACGCCCACCGCCATGATGATACGGGGCAGGCGGATAGACCAGACGATATCGTGCAGGACACCCGAGCCGTAGATCTCGGGATCACCCACGCGGAACAGCTTGTACGCGATCTCGGAATACACCTGACCTACCGTCAGCTTGACCGATCCGAAAGTGACCGCCGACAGGATCGACAGCACCAGCACGCCCAGCATGACGAAGATCGCCACGATATAGGCGGGCTTTCCGTGGATCAGTCCCGATTTCAGATCCGGTTTTTTTGCCATAAGATTACTCCTTGTTTCCCGAGACACCCATCGATGTCTGCGGATTTTAGAATACCCCGGCTATTCAGCCGGGGTATTCCTGCCGGATCTCAGATCAGGCGTACAGTTCGGGATACAGAGCTTCCGCGAAGGTCTTGATGCCGTCCAGCAGATGCAGGCCGGGGCAGTAGACGGAAGTCAGGTTCAGAGCGTAGACCTTGCCGTTCTTGACAGCGTCGAGGCTCTGCAGAGCGGGATTCTCCATGACGGAAGCAACGACTTCGTCGGCACCCAGCCAGCCGTTGTACCAGACCATGAAGATGACGTCGGGATTGGCGGCCAGCAGATCTTCTGCGCCGATATTCTCGCTGTCCTCAGCACCGACTGCCAGAGTGGCACCGACTGCCTCGGCAACGTTGCCGCCGATGGTGGTGTGGCCGTAGACACGGTAGGAATCGGTCTCGTCCTCGAGGATAGCGACGGACAGGGGCTCAACGCCGGACTCGGTGACGTAAGCATTGACCTTGTCGATCTCGGCCTGCATCTCATCAACGATAGCCTGAGCTTCATCGTTCTTGTCGAAGATGGCGCCGATGGTCAGGATGTTCTCATACTCGGTAGCGATGTTCTGACCGCCGTTTGCTGCACGGATGCAGGTGTCCAGAGACATCCAGGTGTTGGTGCCGTTCTCGATCCAGTAATCGCAGTTGCCGAAGCGGTCATCTGCGAGGATGGAGCGCCAGCTCAGGATCAGGTCGGGCTGCATGGCGATGACTTCTTCCTTGGCGGGACGGGCATCGACATAGTTAATCTTTGCAAATTCTTCAGCGAGGGGGCCGGTGATCTCATCGTCCAGACCGAAAGCGCAGACGATTCTGTCGGCGAGGCCGAGTGCCAGCATGATCTCAATACCGTCCTGATAGGCGGCAACGACCTTTTCGGGGGCCTTCTCGAAGGTAACTTCAACGGGGTTGCGATCGTAATCGTAGGTGGTCACGGTCAGAGGATACTCGGTTGCCGCGAAGGCGGGGGCTGCCATGGCGATGAGAGCGATGGCGAGGATCAGAGCGAGAAACTTTTTCATGGGGCTTTCCTCCTTAATAATTGAACCGCACTCGGGTTCGTTGGGATCCCGCGGCGCAAAAAACGCCGCCGTGAAGACTCACAGCGGCGCGGAGTATGCAAAACCGACCATTGCGCAAGCACAACGGTACACGTGCTTTCTCTCCTGAACTCGAGGAGTCTTTCACAAATGCCGTCATGAAATGTATTCCGGCTCAGACATCAGCGCGTTTTTCGCCTTCCCAAAGTTACCTTCAGTGGCTGCTTTCGCATGAAAAACGCTCCGTCATTACGGCGGCGGGCCCGCGCGGGATTTTCACCCGACTTCCTGCGCTTACGCGCAAAATCTCATAACAACGATAATATATTATTTCTCTCGAACACCAATGTCAACTGTTCCGTTCAGAAATTACACACACTAAACATTATCGACATCTCCACCGATAGACGCAAAAACAGACCCGCCGACACAAATGTGTCTGCGGGTCTGCAAATTTGGTTTATGCTTTCAGCATCTCATCGACTTCAGCGTCGGTGTAGCCCAGTTCCTTCCACTTTTCACGTGCCAGATCGTACTGATCGGGGGTGATGACGCGCTGCCAGCGCATCTCTTCGGGATAGAGTCTGGAGTTCTCGACACCTTCGAAGGGCGTCCAGTTGTCCTCGAGCATCTCGGCGCAATCGGCCTCGTTCTTCAGATCGGGCACCTTCATGAAGACGCCGTTGTTATGGGCGCTCTTCCATGCCATGATGCCGACGTTGGAGCACATGATGCCGTGATAGGCGTCCATGAAGGGCTGCTCGCCGGTGCGGATAGCGTGTGCCCAAGCCTTCTCAACGAAGAAGTCGCCGCCGCCGTGGCCGCACTTGGAAGCCTTCTCGGCGTCGCTGGGCCAGTTGGGCAGATAGGTCTTGTCTTCGCACTGACCCTCTTCCATCTCCCAGGGCTCATGCCAGACGCGGATGGTCTCGGGGCCGAAGTAGCCGTGACCGTGGACGGACTCCATTGCGCCCTTCTGGCCGTGGAGCTCATAAGCGCAGCTGTGACCGGCGGTACCTGCGAAGATACGGACCACAGCGCCGTTGTCCATGCGGACCAGAGCGACGTAGCCTTCCTTACCGGAGCTTTCCTTCTTGGGCAGGAGGACGCTGCTGACCTCAACGGGAACCGCGTTCATGATGTACATCATGGGCGCGAGGGCATGAGTGATGTAGTAGCAGCCCGGCAGCTGGCTGCGCCAGTGCTTCACGCCGCCCGGACAATAGTGGAAGATATCGGGCAGGCTCATGGGATGGTTGTACTCAGCCTCGCCGTACATTGCCGCGCCGATCTCATCCGCCTCATAGAGGCGCTTCATTTCCTGCACAAAGCGGGTATAGCAGTAGTTCTCGGCCAGCATGTAGCACAGACCGCTCTCTTCCGCCAGCTTGTACAGCTCAACACCTTCGCGCAGGGTCGCGCTGGTGCTGGTCTCGCTCAGGACATGCTTGCCTGCGAGAAGAGCCTTCTTCGCGAAGGGGGCATGCTGATGGAAACAGGAAGCGATGATAACGGCATCGAAATCCTGCTTGATGAACTCGTCGAAATCGGTATAGCCTGCAACGCCGATCTCATTGCAGACCTGATCCAGTCTGGCTTTGAAATTGTCGCAGATCGCGACCAGCTTCAATCCGTTCATAGAAGCGGATTTGACGAGGCTCTTACCGCGTCCCACGCCAAGTACGCCAACACGGATCTCGCGTCCAACTACGGTATTCTTCATATCTTTCACCTTCACTCATAAATTGACGGGGGAGCGTACTCCCCCGTCAGTTGGTTTTTGTCGATTAGGTGCGATCGCTGATGGACTGCTCAGCGTCGATCCAATCCTGCAGGCCGAGGCTGTACATGGTGCTTACGTAGCTATCCCACTCGGTTGCGATGTCGGCTTCGCCGGTGATGAACTTAGCGCGCATCTCCTTGAAGTAAGCCAGGACGTCACTGCGGGACAGGTCGATCAGCTCATACTCCTCGTCGGTGTAGGTCTGGGTCTGGGGAACGGAGGGATGGATGAAGCAATCCATATCGAGGATGGCGTTGTACTCGTTCATGTACCAGGGGATGTTCTTTCTGGAGTTCATCAGCTGGTCATAGGTCTGGTAGTGAGGCATTGCGATCTGGCCGCAGCCGAGCTCGGAAACAGACCATGCGGAGCCGTCTTCGGGGTAGATCAGCTGCATTTCGCCGTTCTCGTCATAGTAGTAGTGCTCGCCTTCCCAGCCGCAGGTACGGGTCTTGATGACCAGAGGATCGGAGGTCAGAACGTCCAGCCACTTGAGAGCCAGTTCGATGTTTTCGCTGGTGGCAGAGACACCGGTGGCGTCGCCGCCGACCTTGTCGCGGTAGACATAGTACTGGTCGCCGTCGGGGCCCATCAGAGGTCCGCCGAGGGTGTAAACTTCTGCATACTGGTCAGCCTGGCCCTTGGTGGTGAGGCGGCCGTAGGTGATTGCGAATGCGGAGTAGTAGACGAAGATACCGACATTGTCAGCGGCGATCTTCTGGGACATTTCGTCAGCAGAGGTGTTGGTGATGGAGGGATCCAGGATGCCCTCGCTGTACAGCTGATTCAGATAGGTCAGGAAGTTGCGCATCTCGTCGGAGGTGTACTCGTCATGGACGGTACCGTCTTCATCGGCAACGAAAGCGTCCCAGTCCTCGTACATTTCGAGGCCGAAGCTGTTGCCCATGATGTCCAGAGTGCTCATGCCGGAGGCGGTCAGGATGATCTCGTCAGCTTCGCCGTTGCCGTTCAGGTCGCCGGCTTCCTTCATAGCGACGCACAGATCATAGAACTCGTCGAGGGTGGTGGGGACTTCCTTGCCCAGCTTCTCGAGCCACTCGGTGTTGTACATGTACAGGATGTGGCCGATGTCGGGGCTGACCTTACCGGTGACGCAGTAGATGCCGCCGTCAGCAGCGGTAACGCCGGAGATAACGGTGGGGTTCACGGTTGCATCGTACTCAACGATGTTGGGCCAGCAGGTGTCGATGTAGGGCTTGGCATCGACCAGGGTGCCGTTCATACCGGCCTGGACAGCGACGTCAACGTTACGAACGTTGATGATGTCGGTGGCGACGGAACCGGAGGAAAGCTGGGTGGCTACGACGGTGTCGTAGTCAGCGACGGAGTGGGTATCCCACTCGATGTGGACGTTGGTGTAGTCTTCCAGCCACTGCCAGAAGCGGAGGTCATTGCTGATGGTGGGGAAAGAATTG
Source organism: Clostridia bacterium (assembly GCA_024404395.1). Lineage (GTDB taxonomy): Bacteria > Bacillota > Clostridia > Christensenellales > Aristaeellaceae > Faecivicinus. Next base: position 5,863 of record JAKSPZ010000031.1, read on the forward strand.
TTGACAGCGTCGTAGGTGCAGACGGTCAGAGTGGTCTTCTCGTCGCAAAGCCAGGTAGAGGGTTTTTCTTCGGCAACGCCAAAGCTCATGCAAGAGAGAACCAGGCATGCCATGAGAACCAGAGACAGGATCTTCTTCATATTATTTTCCTCCTATTTTTATCATAGAGTGCGACCCGACGGAGACCGCCCGCAATCGCACCTAATCAACTTGATTAACCCTTCAGACTGCCGACCATCATACCCTTCTCAAGGTACTTGCTGAGGAAGGGATAGAAGCACAGGATGGGAAGGATCGCAACAACGATGACCGCGTACTTGATCTGCAGCTGCGACATGACGTTCTCGTAAGTCATATCGACGACCGGCTCGACCTCCAGAGAGGACTGGATGACAACGCGGCGGATGTACAGGGCCAGGGGCTGCAACTCCTTCTTGCCCAGATACAGCATGGCGTTGAAGTAGCTGTTCCAGTAGCCGATGCCGAAGTACAGTGCCAGCACCGCGAGGATGGGGGCGGACAGGGGCATGATGAACTGCAGGAACACGCGATACTCGTTGGCACCGTCGATTCGGGCGCTCTCCAGCATCTCTTCGGGGATGGTCTGGAAGAACGTTCTGGTAACGATGACGTACCACGCACTGGTCAGACCGGGCAGGATGATCGCCCAGCGGTTGTTGTACAGATTCAGGAATCGTGCAACGACCAGGTAGGTGGGGATGATACCGCCGCTGAAGAACATGGTGAAGGTGATGATCAACATGAAGAACTTTCTCGGGGGGAAGTTCTTTCTGGACAGCGGATACGCGGCAAGGGAGGTAACGATGATGCCGAGAACCGTACCGACTACCGTATACCAGATGGTATTGAAGTAGTAGATGTACATGTTCTTGTCTTTGAGGACCGTCTTGAAAGCCAGGGTGCTGAAGCCCTTGGGCAGCAGCCATACCTGTTTACGGGCAACACTGACGGGGTTACTGATCGACATGCTGAAGACGTAGATCAGCGGATAAAGGGTGATGATAATGATCAGAGCCATGATGATGTAGATCACCACATCAAACACGCGATCGCTCTTGCTGGCAAGCAGCTTGTTCTTCTGTCTCTTCATCGTCCGCACCTCCTCACCACAGGGAATTGTCGCTGAGACGCTTGGAGATCTGGTTGGTAGCGATGACCAGCACCAGGTTGACCAGAGAGTTCATCAGACCGATGGCGGTGGAATAGCCCCACTTGTTGTCCAGAATACCGCTTCTGTAGGAGTAGGTGGAGAGGACGTCCGCCGTATCGTAGATGCGCTCGGAGTACATCAGGATGACCTTCTCATGACCGATGGACATCAGGTTGCCGACACGCATGATCAGCATGATGACGACCGTAGGCAGGATGCAAGGCAGGGTAATGTAGAAGACGTTCTTCAGTCTCGTACTGCCGTCGACGAAGGCCGCCTCGTACATGCCGGGGTCGATACCGGCGATGGCCGCGGTGAAGACGATGGCGTCGAAGCCCAGGTGCTGCCAGCAGTTGGAGAGGACGTACAGGCTTCTGAAGTACTGTGAGGCACCCATGAAGTCTATCGCTGTTCCGCCCGCCTTTACGATGAACTGGTTGATGATACCGTCATTGACGTTCAGGAAGTTGGTCAGCATACCGACGACGACCGTCGTGGAAATGAAGTAAGGCAGGAAGGAAAGGGTGGTGGTGATCTGCTTTGCGCGCTTGTTTCTGATCTCATTCAGGAACAGTGCCAGCAGGACCGCCGACGGGAAGGTGACGCCCAGATTGAACACGCTCAGGATGAAGGTGTTCTTGATCAGTCGCCAGGACAGCGGATAAGCAAAGAACTGCTTGAACCATCTGAGTCCGACCCATCTTGCATTGGGTCCCAGGAAAGGCGCGCCGGCCTTGTAATTCTGGAACGCGATGGACAGACCGAACATCGGCCAGTACTTGAAGATGAAGAAGAATGCCATGGGAATAATCAACATGATGTAGTACGGGCTGTTATTCCGCATGTGCTGTCTGAAGTCAAACTTCTTCTTGTTCGTCTCCTTGTTTTTCTTCACGATTGCACCCGCTTTCTGTTTCGTGTCATCTGTAAATATTATAGTCCAATTTTAGTTTTTTGTAAACACCCCCACAAAGGTTATGTTATTTTTTTACTTTTTCTTTTCTATTACTATTTTTCACTTTCTTTTGTGATACA
>JAKSPZ010000032.1 GCA_024404395.1 Clostridia bacterium
TGTATGGAGGGCAACATCGATTTCTACGGAAAATCAGGCTTTAGCGTCGCTTCCAAGCATGGCATCCACTACTATGCCGAACCGCGCGATGAGGAAGTCCCCTATTTTCTGATGAAGGAATTGATCCCCGGCTACCTGAGCGGCATCAGCGGCATCTACAGAACCCCCAAGGGTTACTTTGTGGATGACAGCGCGACCGAAGCATTCGACCGCGACTTCCCCGAGAAGGAGAAGCTGGTTCTGCCCGGACAGCTGTTCAACTGACGGATAACCTTGAAAGAGGGCAGGCATCCTTGGATGCCTGCCCTCTCTCCTTCGGAGAGTCTACGGCGCGTAGGTTGCCAAAGCACACTGAATCGCGTACAATGGCTGTGAAAGGAGCTGATAGCTATGAACTGGATCGCAGGAAGCACGATACGTGATCTGCGATTGAAAAAGCAGATGACCCAGAAAGATCTGGCGGACCGCCTCTCTCTCTCAGACAAGACCATCTCCAAATGGGAGACCGACAAGGGGCTGCCCGACATTTCCATTATCGCCGATCTCGCGGAAGTCCTGTCCGTCTCGGTATCTGAACTGCTGACGGGCGCTGTCGCCGAAAACAAGAATCGCGGCGCGAACATGCGGCGCAGCAAGTTCTACATCTGTCCCGTGTGCGGCAATGTCATTCATGCAATGGGCGAAGGCGCATTCTCCTGCTGCGGCATCCGACTGCCCGCCGCGGAAGCAGAGTCCATGGACGAAGCCCATGATATCAACATCGAAACCTCCGATGGCGATATTTACGCCACCATGGATCATCCCATGGAAAAGGGCCATTACATCTCTTTCATCGGATTGCTTCGAGACAACAGTTTTCAGATGGAAAAACTCTATCCCGAACAGAACGCGGAAGCGCGTTTTCGCATGGTCGGACGAGGGACTCTCATCTGTTACTGCAACCGACACGGTCTTTTCACGAAAAAGCTATAGCAAAACCGCGGATAACGTTCCGCGGTTTTCTTTTCAATTGACAAGTTAATCACCGTTCACTATAATGTAAGTGTTTTGAACCGTATGCTTTGGAGGCGCATCATGGGAAGATCAAGCAACACCAAGGACCTGTTCGTCTTTGAGGCACTGAAACTGTTCAGTGAACGAGGCTATGACGCCGTCAAAGTGTCCGATATCGCGAAGGAAGTCGGCTGTACCGCTCCTGCATTGTATAAGCATTTCAAGAGCAAACAGCAGCTCTACGATGCGATCCTTGCCGAGAGCAACAAAGGCTACGCAGCAGCCATGGAGCAGCTGAATGTCGATTTCGCAGCCCATCCCGAGCGCCGATCGCAGTATTTGGCCATGACCGAGGAAGACGAAATCAAGATGGTGCAAAAGCTGTTCCTGCACCCGCTGCGCGATCCCTGGGCAAGTGCATTCAGAAAGCTGATGACCCTCGAGCAGTATCGCAGACCCGACCTTGCACGCATGTACAATGAGCGCTATGTCACGCTGCAGTACGAGCATTATCGTGCGTTATTCGAGATGCTGATGGCAGAAGGGTTGATGAAATCTGCCGACCCCTTCACGCTTGCAGTCATGTTTGTCTCCCCCATCATCGCGCTCTTCGACATCTGCGATCGCGAACCCGAAAAAGAGTCATGGGCACTGGAGACGCTGCGCAATCATGTGATCGAATTCAACAAAGCTTATCGGATTCGGAGGAGAACTGCCGAATGATCCTTTATACTTCAAGACTGATCCTCCGTCCATGGGAGGATTCGGACGCCGAGGATCTGTATCGCTACGCCAAAGACCCACTGGTCGGACCCGCCGCAGGCTGGCCGCCTCACACGAGTGTGGAAAACAGTCTGGATGTCATCCGCAATGTCCTGCGCCCCGAAGGCGCCCTCGCCGTCTGTCTCAAGTCGAACAATCTCGCCATTGGCAGTGTCGGATTGATGATCGGCAAGGAGAGCAATCTCGGTCTGCCCGAGGATGAAGCAGAGGTCGGCTACTGGCTCGGCGTTCCGTTCTGGGGCAAAGGTCTGATCCCCGAAGCAGTCCGCGAGATCTGCCGCTACGGACTGGACGAATTGCACCTCAGGAACATCTGGTGCGCTTACTTTGACGGAAATGAAAAATCCAGACGCGTACAAGAAAAGTGCGGCTTCGTCTATCATCACACCAATGCCGACATTCCATGGCCGCTGATGAACAGAACCTACACCGAGCATGTCACGCTGTTGGATCGGGATAAACTAAAAGGGATGCCTCAATGATGAGGCATCCCTTTTTTGTAAGTTCGGATCAATAGAACTCCTTGATGTAGTTCATGACATCCTCGCGAGTGCCCTTGAAGGGACCGGGAGTCTCCATCTTCAGAGAGACCAGCGCGGTGCAGTAGAGCAGAGAAGTGGGGATATCTTCGTACAGGCGCTCAGTGATGTAGCCGGCGAAGGTGGTGTCACCGCGACCGGTACGACCGCTGAGGTTGCGTGCCTTGATGGGGCAGGTGTAGATCTCCTTGCCGTCATAAATCAGGACTTCGGTGTTGTGGGTGATCATGATCTCCTTGGCGCCCCAGCTGTAGAGCAGCTTGGCAGCTTCGGCACGATCGGTGAGACCGGTCAGGATCTCGGCTTCGGCGGCGTCGGTCTTCAGGAAATCGATGTAAGGCAGGTAAGTCTTCTTCTCTGCCCAATCGTGGAAAGCCATGGTCTTGTCGGGCTCGACATGGCGCAGCAGGCACTGAACGTCAACAGCAACCTTGCCCTTTTCGGAAGCGGCCTTGAACAGCTCGCCATCGAAATCGCCATAGACCAGACCTGCGAAGTGGTAGATCTTCGTGTCGATCTGAGGCAGTTCGTCGAAACGGAACGCATCGCAAACGCCCATGGAAGTGCAGGCGCGCTTTTCCTTGTCAGCAGTGAAGTACTGATTGCGGATGGAGCAGGTGGCTGCAGACTTCTTCCAGTAGAGATCCGCGCCGGAGCCTTCGAAGCGTGCGTCGACGTCGGCATCATCGGGATTCAGCTTGGTGAACAGAGCGGTAGCTCTGCCGCTGCGGGCAGCTGCGAAACCGGAGGCAACAACAGCGCCGCCGACTTCCTTGCGCTCGTTTCCGAGGTAGTCAATATTGTGGTCCAGAGAAACGGGACCGATTACCAAAGTATCGTACTGCTTGCTCATGTGTGTATCCTCCAGAATCATTTATACTCAGCTACGATTTCCGAACCGTTGCCAAAGGTGAATTCAACGGCATGATGGGGTGCGGGCTTCACTCCGTCGACCTCGGGGCAATCCGAGAAATACAGCTCTGCGCCAACGTTTTTCAGGATGCCCATGGAAACAGGGTGCGCGCTGTTGTAACGACGGTCATCGGAAGCACAGCAGAGCACCGCCTTGGGGCTGACCGCCGCGGCAAGTGCTTCGTCCACACCATCGATCTGACCGTGGTGACCGACCTTGAAGAAATCCGCTTTCAGCTTATTCGACGCGATTTCAGAAAATCCTGCTTTATTGGTGTCGCCGGGCAGAAGAAGTGTTTGCTCACCGACAATAATTTTGAGGATCAGGCTGTAATTGTTCAGTTTTCCGTCCAAAGCGTTGAGCACTTCGAGGAAATCCTCTCGCCCATTCGCTTCATACAGTCCGTCCATCTGTGCTTCCAGCGTGTCGAGACGCTCGCGTCCGGGTGCAAGTACCTCAACGGAGATGCCGTCCGCTATCGTTTCACAATCGCCGCCGCAAAGGGTGCGGATCGCGCCGCCGTTGGCAACGGTCAGCTCGCACAGGGAAATATAATCGTTGAGAGCATGCATGAACTTGTCCTGAGGCGGATTCGTCGCCTTGCCCGTATCAAGCATTTTGAAACTGCGGTATTTGTCCGCAGGCAGGGTCTGCCAAAGCTGTTTCGGCGGATAGAGCTTCGCCGCTTCGTACAGTCCGCAAAGATGGTCCTCATGGGTGTGGGTGGAGACCATCACATCGATATGATCGACATCCGACGCGGCAAGATACTCCGCCAGACGAATGCGCCCGGAACGGTTGCCTTCAAATTCGGAAGGCTCGTTGCCGCCGCCATCGATCAACATAGCAAAGCCCTCCTGCTGCAGCAGGAGTGCTTCGCCGTATCCAACATTTATTGCTGTCAGTTTAAGGGTCGCCATGATCAGCTCAGTGCCTTTCTGATATAGAAACTCGAGAGGATCAACACCAGCAGCGTCATAAGGATCGCGCCTGCACTGCCGAAGCCGAAGTCCAGAGTCTTAATGCCGAAGTTATAGAGGTACTGGGTGATGGTCGCCGTGGTGTTTGCGGGACCACCGCCGGTCAACAGATTGACCTTGTCGAACAGTCGGAAGCTGTCGATGGTACGCAGCAGTGCGCAGAGGGCCAGACTGTTCTTGATGTTGGGGATCGTGATATCAAACATGATACGCACGCCGCCTGCGCCGTCGATACGTGCGGCTTCATACTGATCCATGGGGACCGCCTGAAGTGCCGCGTACAGCAGCAGGAAGACGAAGGGCACGTTCTGCCAAACGTCGATGACGAGCAGCATCCAGAATGCCGTCTTGATGTCAGAGAACCAGTTGTAAACGGGAAGATGGAGAGAAGTCAGAACCTGATTGACGATACCGTAGTTGGGAGAGAGCATCATACGCCAGCTCAGTGCGACGGTAACGGTAGGCAGCAGGTAAGGGAGCAGCAGCAGGGTGCGCATGGGCTTCTGGAAACGCTTCAGGCTCTTCACATACAACGCAACCAGGAAACCGAAGACCATCTCGAAGATGACCGCGAAGATGGCGAACTTGACGGTGTTGCCCACTGCCTGACGGAAATACTGATTGGAGATCAGATCCGCGTAGTTCTCAAGCCCGATGAAGTTGGTACCGCGCTTGGGACTCTTGAGCAGATTGTAATCGGTGAATCCGTAAAAGATCGTAAAGAAGAGCGGATATGCCGTCATCACAAGAAGCACGATGAAAGTCGGGCTCAACATGGTCAAGCCAAACCGCTTCATGGAAGAATTGCTCGTACGGATCGTACCATTCGCTTTTTTCATAACAACGATACCTCGCTATCCTTTTCGGTTCCCGGAGCCCCGAAGGGCTCCGGGATACGGATTAGGTTATACTGTGATCGGAATCCGATGGGGATTATGCCATCAGCTTTTCCAGTGCGGTCTGTGCATCGGCAAGGCCCTGATCAACGGTCTTGACGCCATTGACGATGTTGTCCAGCTCAGCACCGAGGATGGTGTAGAACTCGGTCCACTCGGCGATAACGGGGCGATAGACACCGCTCTCAAGCGCCTTGCAGACGACTTCGTACTGGGGATAGGTGGCCAGAACTTCTTCGTTCTGGAGGCTGGAGTAACGGCAGGGAACGCCGCCCATTTCGACGGTGGAGAGCTGTACGTCAGCATCCATCAGGTAGCTCAGCAGTGCAACGGAGAGCTCTTTGTCGGGAGCATTGGCGGGAACGCCGATGGTCCAAACGCCGTAAACATTGGCATTGAAGGCAGTGTCGCCTGCATGTGCAGCACCGGACAGAGCGCAGTAGTCAGCGGTGGAGTCTGCAGTGGGCTTGTACCAGCCGGGCCAGCCGATGCCCATGGTGCCGGCACCGGTGTCAACGGAAGCGATCAGGTCATCCTTGACCTCAGCGTCGCCGGTCGCGATCAGCTCGAGGTAAGCATTGACAGCAGCAGTGAACTCATCGGAGTTAACGATGGGCTGGTTGTTCTCATCGATGACCCAGCCGCCGTAGGACAGCAGGATGGGCATGAAGTCAACAACGAGGTTGTTGGCGGAGTCGCCACGGTAGATGAAGCCCTTCTTGCCATCTTCCTGGGCCTTCTGGCAGATTGCCAGGACGTCGTCCAGAGACTCGATGGTTTCGGCGGTGTAGCCGGCGGCTTCAACATTGGCCTTGTTGTACAGCAGAACGGTGACGTTGCCGTAGTAGGGAGCAGGATAGACATCTTCGCCGACATAGCAGATCGCGGTGGTGGCGGGGATGATGTCCTCGTCCAGCTCGTAGCCGAGCTCGGACAGGTTGGCCAGAACGCCGTACTCGGTGAACTCAGCCATCCAGGAACCGTCGACCATGCACAGGTCGTAGGTGCCGGTGGGGTTCATGGCGTCCAGAGAGATGCCGGAGTACAGGTCGCCTTCAGAGAGCTCCATAACTTCGCACTCGACGTTATGCTCAGCTTCGAAAGCGGGCAGGCAAGCCTTGATGACTTCGCAGTAGGTACCGGCACGCAGGATGAGGGTCATCTTGGTGGGGGCTTCTGCGCTGGCAACGACTGCCATGGAAGCGACCATCAGCAGTGCGAGCACGAGAGCAAGCAGTTTCTTCATGTGTGTTTCCTCCTGTTATTTGGTTACGCTCTATGTTATCCTTTGACAGCACCGCTCGAAAGACCGGAAATCAAGTAGTTCTGTGCAAAGATAACGAACAAAGTGATCGGGATGACCGACATGACACCGCCGGCAGCGACGAGGCCAAAGTTGGTCAGGCTGTCTTCGGTGTTCAGCAGAGACAGCGCAAGGGGTACGGTGTAGTTGGAAGGGCTGCGGGTGAAGATGACGGTGTAGGTGTACTCATTCCACGCATACATGAAAGAGAGCATTGCGACCGCGGCGACGCCGGGGGCGACCAGCGGCATGACGATGCGGTAGTACAGCTGCCACTCGGTGGCGCCGTCGACCTTGGCACTCTCTTCAATGGCTTCGGGCAGATCCTGGAAGAAGCTGATCATGAACCAGATGATCAGCGGAACATTGATCAGCACGCAGGCCAGCATGGCGGGCAGGCGGGTGTTCAGGACGCCGAACTTGTTGAACATAATGTACAGCGGGATGGTGAATGCCACAGGGGGCAGAACACGGACCAGCAATACCCAGTAGGTCAGCGGCTTTTTGACGCCGAAGCGGAAACGACGGCGGGCGATGACGTAAGCCGCGGTCAGACCGGAGATCAGGGAGATCAGCAAAGACCACAGGGTCGTGGAAGCGCTGTTGCGGATCGCCTGACCGAAGCCCTTTTCGCTGAAGAGTGCCTTGAAGTGCTCCGTGGTGAAAGATCTCGGAATGACGGAGATATGTCCCTGCATTTCAGACATGGGGCGAACCGCCATTGCCAGCAGCCAATAGATCGGGAACAATGCGATCAGCAACAGGATCGCGCCAATGACCACCTTGATAGCCGTGTAGAGGTGCCGCTTCTTGTCCATATCAAATGCCTCCGAATAATGATTAATATCAACAGGAACGTCGAATGATTAATTCTACGGGAACCACAGTATTTCTTGGGACGGATTCTTCTTTGTTGAGAAGCGCTTCGAGCACTCTCGCGCTCTCCTCGCCCATTCGACGGCAGTGGATGCGCACGCTGGTGAGCTCCGGCTCCATCGCCGGGCACAGGTTCGAATCGTCGATACCGACGACGGACAGTTCTTCGGGAATGCGGATGCCCAGCCGCATGGCCGCTTTCATGGCGCCCGCTGCGATGACATCGTTTGCACCGACGATCGCGGTGGGACGGTCGGTCCGTTTCGACAGCGTCATTGCTGGTTCAACAGACCCTTCGATGTCGTCCGGCGCGCAGAGCTGGACCGCATCGGAAGTTACGGGCAAGCCGCGTTTCTCCATGGCCTCCAGAAAACCGCCGTATCGCGCTTTGCTGACATAAGGCGAAAACGCACCTGCCAGCATTGCAATGCGCTTATGCCCTTTCTTAGTGAGATGGTCGATGATCTGTTCAATGCCGCCGCGTTCGTCCGCGACTACGGAAGGGACATCGAAAGATCCGATATCGTTATTGACGAAGACGACGGAAACGCCGCGTCTCAGGAAATCCGCCACCATATCGGGGGACGCATCGCCGCCGAGGACCACGCCTTCCACCTGCTTGTTGCGGCTGCCGTTCGCATTCGCTTCCCAATCCGCCGCTGTCGATATCTGCAGCTGACGGTTGGAGGCGCTGAGCCGCGACATGATACCCTCG
>JAKSPZ010000033.1 GCA_024404395.1 Clostridia bacterium
CCGCAAGGCAAGATCGAAGCCCAAACGGAAACGCTGATGGCGAAGGTCCTTCGCGACCGTCGATACTTCCGCAAGGGCGGCGGCATCACCGTCACGGGCGGCGAGCCCACCCTTCAGCCCGAATTCCTGCTCTCCATCCTCAAAAAAGCCAAGGATGAGGGCATCCACACCGCCCTTGAGACCAACGGCACCGCGGACATCGGTCTATACCGCACGCTGCTGCCCCTCACGGACATCTTCCTCTGGGACTACAAGCTCACCTTGTCGAACCTGCGAACGTTGTCCGCGGAAGGCGCGCAGATGGTGCTGCGCTGTCCCATCATCCCCACCGTCAACGACAACGATGATCACTTCGCCGCCATCGCGGCATTGACTCAAGAACTTCCCCTTCTCGGCTTCGAGATCATGCCCTACCACGCTTTCGGCGTTTCGAAGGCATCCCGACTGGGCATGGGCGACACCGAAAAATATACCGTTCCCGATAAACAGACCGCCGACCGCTGGCGCGAGAGCATCATCGCCCGCGGCGGCAGAGAGTGGAGGCGCGGCTTATGACCGAACGCGCTGAGCGATTGCTCAAGACCATCCACGCCCTGAACGACGCGGGCGTGAGACGGACCGAATTCTATCCCCTTGCCTATGCGTCCCTGAAGACCACCCGCGGTGAGCCCATCGAGCTCCGCCGCGCCAAGGCGGAGGCTTATATCCTCGACAACGCTTCCCTGACCGTGCTGCCCGACGAGCTGATCACGGGCACCGCCGCCGCCTTCTTCCCCGTGTGCGAGGACATCCCCACCGTCGAAGAACAGGAAGCCAAGGCGGTCGAGGTACTGGAAGACTACCTCAAACACCGCGCCGATCGCGACAAGACCGCCGTGGTGGCGGGCATCCGCACCTTCGAGGCCAACTTCACCACCAAGAAGAGCCGCTGGGCGCTGATGAGCCGCGTCTACCACGACGCCAGCATCACCTACGACGAACTGCAGCGCCTCATCGCCGTGATGGCAGAGCGCTACGCGGGCACGCTGGAGAAGTATGAGATCGGTCGCGAGCTGGAGCGCGCCTTCAAGCTGGATTACGGCAAGGAGGTCCGCGCAGAGATCGATGCTCTGCCCTGGTTCGCCGCCAATCACCTGAGTCTGGATTACGGCGCCATGCTCCACGAGGGCTTCGGCAGCCGCATTGCCCGCATCAAAGCCGAGCTCGAAAAGGCGGACAGCGATTTCTATCGCGGTCAGCTCATCGTCGCCGAGGCGGGCAGCCGCTTCTTCCGCCGCTATGCCGAGACCGTCCGCGCCTTCGCCATCGATGCGGAACCCGTCCGCAAGGCGGAGCTGACCGTCATCGCCGAGCGTCTGGATCGCCTCGCCACGGAACCCGCCGAAAGTTTTGCCGACGGCGTGCAGTTCACGTGGATGCTGCAGGTGATGATGACCCTGCTGTGGGGCTCCGCTCTGTCCTTCGGTCGATTCGACCAGTATCTGTCCGATCTGTACATTCACGATATCGAAAGCGGCGTCCTCACCGAGGAAGAGGCCTATGACCTGCTCTGCTGCTTCTGGATCAAGGTCAACGAGCCCCGCATGCGCACGGTGCAGAGCCTGACCATCGGCGGCGTGACCCCCGACGGCAGGGACGGCGTCAATCCCCTGACCTTCCTCTGCCTCCGCGTCATCCGCGACGTGCAATTGCCCTATCCCAACGTTGGTGCCCGCATCAACGAGAAGAATCCCGAAAGCTATCGCGACGCGGTCATCGACTGCATGCGGACGGGCGCGGGTCAGCCCATGCTGATGAACGACGCCGTATGGGTCCCCAACTTCATGCGGATGGGCTACACCGAGGCCATCGCCAACGAATACTTCAACATGGGCTGCGTTGAAGTGATGATCCCGGGCAAACAGCCGAACTTCGGCATCACCGAGCCCATCGCCTTCCCCATGCTCTTCGAGCGCCTCTTTGAGCGGTTCAAGGGACGGGAGGACAGCCTCGACACCTACGAAGCCTTCCGCGACGCCTATTTTGAACAGATGGAATTCGAGATCGACGCCGACTATGCCGAGGCGCTGGAAAAGCAGCAGGACAAGTTCGGCAAGTGCTACGATCCCTTCGGCTCCATGCTGGTGGAAGGCTGCCATGAGAACGGCAAGGACATGTTCCAGGGCGGCGCGGCGCTGGGCACCCACTGGTCCTTCTACGCCTACGGACTGGGCACCGCCGCCGACACCCTGAACGCCATCCGCCAATGCGTCTACGAGGACAAGCGCTTCACATTGAAGCAGCTGTCCGACATCCTCCGCGCCGATTTCGAAGGCTACGAAGCCGAGCGCCGCATCCTTTCATCCTGCCACAAGTACGGCAACGATGAGGACGATGTGGACGTCGTGGCGCGGAGCATTCTCTCCCATTTCGACGATCGCGTCATGGCGCTGAACCGCGCCGACAGCCGCGAAAAGTACGTTACCTCCCTGTTCGGCTACTTCTTCCACGTCTACCACGGCGAGATCACCGGCGCCACCGCCAACGGTCGCAAGCGGGGCGAACCCTTCAGCGATTCCATGGGTCCCTCTCAGGGACAGGACGTGTCGGGTCCCACCGCCATGCTCAATTCCGTATTGAAGCTGGACCACGGCGGCGTCACGGGCGGCTATGCGCTGAACATCAAGCTCATGCCGAGCATGCTGAAGGGCGATGTGGGCCGCGTCGCTTTGAAGACCCTCATGTTCGCCTACATCGAAGACGGCGGTCCTCAGATCCAGATCAACTTCGCCGACGCGGAGACGCTGAAGAAGGCGAAGGTCGAGCCCGCCAAGTATCGCAACGTCATCGTCCGCATCGGCGGCTACTGCGAGTATTTCGTCAATCTCGACGCCGCGCTGCAGGACGAGATCATCACCCGAACCATGCATGAAATGGAGCAATGATATGCGTAAGATCGTCAGCGCAGGCTGCCTCTGCATCGACCTGATGCCCGAATTCGGCTTCACCCCCGACAGCACCGCCGAGATCTTCGTCCCCGGCTCTCTGGTGCGGATGGAAGGCATGCGCTTCGCCACGGGCGGCAGCGTGGGCAACACGGGCGTCGCCCTCTCCAAGCTGGGCTGCGATGTGTCCCTCGTCGGGCAGGTGGGTGAAGACCTGCTGGGCGGACTCCTCCTGGAGCGCCTGAAGGACGCGGGCTGCGACACCTCCGCCGTGAAGGTCAATCCCGCGCTGCCCACCTCCTATTCCGTGGTGCTGGCGCCCGCGGGCATCGACCGAATCATCCTCCACTCCTCCGCCGCCAACGACACCTTCGACCTGAGCTGCATCGATTTTTCGGCGCTGAAGGGCGCGGAGCTCTTCCATCTGGGCTATCCCACCTCCATGCGCAGCCTCGCGGCGGACAACGGCAAGGCGACGAGGGACATCCTCATGACCGCCCGCGCCGAGGGCATGATCACCTCCCTGGACTTCTCCTATCCCAACGATGAGCTCCGCGCCTGCGATTGGCCGAGTATCATCCGAAACATCCTGCCCGCGGCGGATCTCGTCTTCCCCAGCATCGAGGAAGCGCTGATGATGCTCCGTCCCGATCTGTACGCAAAGCTGCGCGCCGAGAGCGACGATGTGCTGCCGCTGGTCACCCCCGAGATCCTTGCGGACATCGCTGACGAGCTGATCGGGTTCGGCGCCGCCTGCGTCTCCCTGAAGTGCGGTTCCCGCGGCTTCTACGTCAAGACCGCGTCCAAGGCGCGGCTTGCTCAGGTCCCCGGCATGACCGACGAGCGCGCTTCGGTCTGGAGCGACCGCGAATGCTTCTCCCCCACCTATCGCGTCGACCGCGTGGTCAATGCCTGCGGCGCGGGCGATACCAGCATCGCGGGCTTCCTCGCCGCCTTCCTCAGAGGCGCGACGCCCGAGGGCTGTGCGGACTTTGCCTGCGCCGTGGGCGCTGTCTGCGTCGCCGCGCCTTCCGCCACCGAGGGCATCATTTCTTATGAAGCCATCCGCGAAAAGATCGACGGCGGCTGGGAAAAAAGAGCCTTGGACGGCAGCTTTTCCCGTTTCGTAAATATTGCAAAAATATGAAAAATAATATACAAAGCGCTTGATTTTCGACATTTTCTATGATAAAATAGCTTCACAATCAAGGGAGTTGATTAGTTATGAAGAAAATTCTCGCACGCATGATCTGCGTTTTGCTGCTCGTTACCCTGCTCGCGGCGACCGTCTGCACGGCTTCCGCGGCGTCCGTGGTCTCCATCCTGCGCTGCACGGTGGACGGCGGTCGTGTCCGTCAGGGACCTTCCTCCGCTTACCCCGTCGTCACCAGCCTGAAGCCCGGCGAGCGCGTATTCTACATGAATCAGATGAGCGACGCTTTCTGCCTCGTTCGCACCGCCCACGGTCAGCAGGGCTACATCTACCGCGGCTTCCTGTCGCCCTACGGCGTTGCCCGTTCCGATCAGATCTACTACGCCAACGGCAATGTGACCGCCTACCGCTCCCCCTCCACGAGCAGCAAGTCAGCAGGCAAACTGAGCCCGGGCGAGCACGTGATCGTCTACCGCATCCAGGGCAACTGGGCGCTGATCAAGAACCTCTACGGCGGCACCGGCTTCGTCGAGCTGAGCCGACTGGTCAAAGTCGCATAAACGAAAGACCCTCCCGAAAGGGGAGGGTCTTTTTTGTTTGCTTTTTTCAGATTTTCCGCAGATATGCACGCCGCCTGCTTATCTTAGTTACGGCAGATAGTTCAGGACCTCGCGGAAGTCCTTGATGATGCAGCTGGGGGCGAGACCTTCGGGGAGGTCGGTGACGGGGTGCTTCTTTTCGGGGGAATCGTAGATGATGTTCATGGTGATGCCCGCAGCACAGGCGCCGGGCAGATCGGTCTTCGTGTTGTCCGCCACGCTGACGCATTCCTCGGGCTTGCAGCCGATCTTTTCACAGGCCAGCTGATAGATCTCCTTGCCGGGCTTTCTCAGGCCGCAGCAGGAGGAGAGCAGGACCACATCAAAGAGATCCTGGAAGCCCTCTTCCTCGATCCAGTCGGGAACCTCGTTCTCGCCGATGAGGTTGGAGATGATGCCCAGCTTGTAGCCGCGGTTGTGGAGCTCCCACAGCACCTCACGGCCGCCGTCCACCAGCACGCGGTAGCCCACGCTCTGACGGTACTGGAAGGTCATCTCATGGCAGATCTTCTTCAGATGTTCCATATCGGGATAGTCGGGCAGGAGCCATTTGCACCAGAGCTCCTCATCTCCCGCTTCCCGCCACTGAGAGGTGGCCATTTTGCGGTAGGGCTTATAGCGCTCATCGATCATGGCATAGAATTCTTCATAGGGCATATCGGTTCCCGCGATCTCTGCCATCTTCCGTCTTGCGTGGCGGAAATATGCCTCATTCTTCAGTGCAATGCGCAGCGTACCGCCGAGGTCAAAGAATACAGCCTTGAATTTCTTTTCTTCCATTTGTTCCACTCACTTTCTTGTTTATCGTGGATCTTTTTATCAGACTTCCAGAGTCTCGCCGGGGTTGACGATGGCAGTCTTCAAACCTTCGGCAGACATGGCGGCGGCGAAGGCGTTGGGATCCTGGGCGATGGGCGGGAAGGTGTTGTAGTGCATGGGAACGGTGAGGGCGGGCTTGATCATCTTGGCGGCCTTCACGGCGTCCTTGGGACCCATGGTGAAGAAATCGCCGATGGGCAGGAGGGCGACGTCGATGTTCTCATCGGCCAGCAGTGCCATATCCGCGGTCAGTGCGGTGTCGCCGGCGTGGTAGATGCGCTTGCCGCCCATCTCGAAGATGAAGCCGCAGGACAGGCAGCCGGGGATGCCGCTGCCGTGGATGGCATTGACGAACTTGACCTTGCCGAACTTGGTGGGGACCCAACCGCCGATGTTGGCGGCGACGATGTTCTCCACGCCCGCGGGACCGATGGCGGCGGTGGCCATATCGACGAGGCAGCAGACCGCGGCGCCGGTGCGCTTGGCGATGGCGACGGTATCGCCAAGGTGGTCATCGTGACCGTGGGTCACAAAGATCATATCGGGGGCGACTTCGTCGGCGGAAACGGTGGCCTTGGGATTGCCGGTGAGGAAGGGATCGACGATGACCTTGGTCGTGCCGTCGTCCAGCATGAAACAGGCGTGTCCGAGATAAGTGATCTTCATGGATGTGCGCTCCTTTAACAAAGGTTTTCTATCATTATAACACATGCGTCAATACGCCCCCGCATCCCTCGAAAAAAGCAGGCTCCGAGGGAAAAAGATTTACGGATATGACATATTATAACAATTGCTTACTTGAGTTGTTAACCTTGAGATTTTATGATGTAAAAAGCGTTTTTTCAGGGGTTGAGCGTCGTGAGTGTAATGAAGCGTTTTGTGGCCGTTTTGATCGTTTTTGTGCTGCTCCTGCAGTGCGCCGCCCTTGCCGATACCATGAAGATCGGTTCCAAGGGCAGTGAAGTCAAGAGCGCGCAGCAGCGATTGATCGAGCTGGGCTATCTGTCCGGCAGTGCCGACGGTTCCTATGGCAAGAAGACTGCCGAGGCCGTCAGCCTGTTCCAGTATTTCTCTTCCCTTGAAGAGACCGGCGAGATCGACGAAGCCACCCTCGAGGCCCTCTATGCCGAGGATGCCCGCGCCCTCCGTGCCCCTCTGAAGAAGGGCGATCGCGGCGATGACGTCAAGGCACTGCAGGAGATGCTCATCCGCTACGGCTTCCTGAAGGATCGTGCCGACGGCGCTTACGGCAAGAACACCGAAAAGGCCGTCACCGCTTTCCAGGAGCACCTGATCAAGCAGGGTCTGACCACCGCGGGCAGCCTGACTGTCACCGCCAACGGCGTGGCCGATTCCCTGACTCAGGAATTCCTCTTCAGCCCCTATTACACCCTCTTTGTCTGTGACCTGGCCGAGGGCGATGTTGACGACGAGGTGCTCCGCGTGGAGAACCGCCTCCGTCAGCTGGATTATCTGGACGCCGTGCCCGACACCGAGTTCGACGCTTATGCCGTCGCCTGTATCCGCGCTTTCCGCGCCGACGCGGGTCTGCCCGAAGGCGAGATCGTGGACCGCGAGACCTATGACGCCCTCTTCTCCGAGGATGCCGCCCTCGCCCCCCACTGCGTCCTGCACGACATCAGCTACACGCAGCACGGCATCGCCATCCGCAACGCTCAGAACGCGCTGATCATCCTGGGCTGCATGGGCGGTGTGCCCGACGGTGATTTCGGTCCCCCCACCCAGAGGGGCTTCGAGCGCCTGAACTTCTTCCTCGACGGCTGCGGTTCCGAGTACGCCGAACTGTTCGCCGATACCAAGAACATCACCGAGGACGCCCTCCGCGTCCTGCTGGAGGAGGATCTCTTCGTCTTCAGCGGCGATGTCGACAAGAACAGCGACAAGAACAGCCTCAGCCGCGTGCAGCGCCGTCTGTCGACCCTGTTCTACTCCATCGGCGGCATTGACGGTATCTGGGGCAAGCGCACCGCCAACGCCATCACCAAGTTCCAGGAGAACAACGGTCTGCCCACCACGGGCATCGCCGACGAAGCCACTCAGCGCGCACTGTTCTCCGCCGAAGCCGTCGGCAACTGGACGCCTTATAAGCTGGAAGTCTCCATTGACGATCAGCGCGTCTATGTCTACGAGCTGAACGACGAGAAGCAGTACGAGCTCATCGACACCTTCATCTGCTCCACCGGTGTGGGCGAAAGAACGCCCCGCGGCATCTACACCTCCACCCGCCCGCTGGACCGCTGGCACTACTTTGTCGACAGCGTCTGCTGGGCACAGTATGCCTACCAGATCACCGGTCCCATCTACTTCCACTCCTGGCTGTACCGCGAGGCCAACGAGAGGAGCGTTATGCAGAGCAGCGTAAACGCTCTGGGCACCAAGGCCTCTCACGGCTGCATCCGCCTGAAGCCCGAGAATGCCAAGTGGATCTACGAGAACTGCGAGAAGGGCACCATCGTTGTGATCTACTGA
>JAKSPZ010000034.1 GCA_024404395.1 Clostridia bacterium
TTGATGGACATGACCGTCTCGGCATTGGTGAAATCGCGGTTCTCCGCGGTCTTCTCCAGACCTTCGACCTGACGGCCGACCATCCAGCGGGTGATCTCGGCAATGCCGGTCTCCTTGGCGGGGACTTCCTTGACCACGTAACCGTCACGCATGACGACAACATTGTCGCACACGTCGAGGATCTCGTGGAGGCGGTGGGTAATGAAGATGACCGCAATGCCGCGCTGGGACATGCCGCGGATGGCGTCCAGCAGGGCAAGCGCTTCCTTCTCCGTCAGAACGGCGGTGGGCTCGTCCAGAATGAGGATCTTCAGCTGCTCTGTGCTCAGCTCGCGGGCGATCGCCGTGAACTGCATATGTCCGACGGGCATGGAATTGATGCGCATCTGGCTGTCCAGCTCGACGCCCATCATATCGATCGCCGTTTCGGAGCGCTTTTTCATCTCTTTGCGATCGAGGGTGTTCATGCGATCACCGAAGACCTGAGAAAGCACATTGGTCTTAGAAGGCTCTCTGTTCAGGAGGATGTTCTCCGTCGCAGTAAAGCCGGGGATCAGGGAAAACTCCTGATGCACCATGCCGATACCTGCCGCAAGGGCTTCGAAGGGGGTCGAGAAAGACACCTTCTTGCCGTCCAGCAGGATCTCGCCGCTATATCCACCGGTATCCCGGATGACTTCCATACCAAACAGGATCTTCATCAGCGTACTCTTACCGGCACCGTTCTCGCCGACAAGGCCGATGACCTCGCCCGGCTGAAGGGTGAGATTGATATCGGTCAGTACCTGATTTCCGAAGAAATCCTTCTTGATGTTTTTCATCTCCAACAAGGGAGTACGATCACTAATCATATAAACACCTGCTTAAGGTTGCACCGCTCTGCGTACGCGTCGCGGCGGTTCTTTTCTTGTGAGCAGCAGAACAACGAAGTGAGGTCTCTTCTCTGCCGCTCTGCCACCGAATGCGCGGCATCCTCTGAAAAAAAGGGGGAGAACAAGGCTCTCCCCCTTGGGGCTCGTTCTTAGATTACTTAACGGTGAAGTAAGCTTCGGGAACTTCGATCTCGGTAGCACCCATGTAGTGGCCGGGATTGCCCATGATGTAGGTATCCTGGTAGACCAGGAAGGTGTTGTCGGACTTAACGCCGGTGTCGGCATTGGTGTAGTTGGAGCCGTTCCAGTTGGCGCCGGGAGAGAAGACTGCGTATGCATCGGCGATGTCGTCGATGTCATCCAGTTCGCTTTCGCCGGTCAGAACGTTCATAGCGTGCTGAGCAAGGCCTGCGGAAACAGTGTAGCCGTAGGAGTAAGCCCAGGTGCCGAAACGGCCTTCGCCGCCCTTTTCGCAAACAGCTGCTTCAACGGAAGCCAGGATCTTTTCGAAGTCGCCGGCTGCGTCGGTCAGGTCCAGACCCAGAGCGCCCGGATAGCCCATCAGAGGAGAGGGCAGGTCAGCTTCGATGAAGTATCCGCCGTACTCGAGGAGCTGCTTGAGCAGAGGCTCGGTGTGGGCGTCGTTGGTGCAGAAGTATGCGGAGTTCTTGCCGTACTTCTCGATCCATTCGGGAGCCTTCTCGAGGATGTAGGCCTGAGCGCCGGGGATACCGACGTCGCTGGTCGGGTCGGGAGCGGTCTCCATGACGAAAGTCATGCCGAACTCTTCGCAAGCAGCCTTCATGACGGCAACACGGCGAGACATGGTCTCGTAACCCATGTGACGGGGGAAGGAGATGTGAACGAAGGTGTCGCAGCCCAGCTCGTGAGCGGTGCGGATGATCAGGTAGCCGCGAGCAACGAAGTCGTTGTTGCAGACCAGGTCAGCAGCGGAGCCGATCTCGGGCAGGTCCTCGTGAGCTTCGCCGGCGAAGCAGAGGATGTCGGGGCGACGTTCCTTGACCTGACGGAAAGCTTCCGTGGTGCCGGGAACAGCCTGGTTGACGATGATGGCCTTCATTGCGGGGTCATCGGCGAGGCCGACGATCTTCTGAATGGTGGTCTCGATTTCGTCCATGAAGTTGTCGGGGTAGGTCTCCAGCTTGACGACGTCTTCGCCGTACATTGCCTGGAAAGCCTCGGCGCCGCGGCGGTCATCTTCGGACTGGGAGATGGTACCGGTAACGATGCCGATGTGGATCTCTTCTTCAGCAGTGGCAACTGCCGCGAGGGAGAGAACCATCAGGATGCTGAGAAGCAGAGCAAGAAACTTTTTCATGTCTTTACCTCCTGTATTTTTTCCCACGGAAAGCGGGAAAATGGCGTCTCTGCATACATCTATAAGTATGCTCGTGTATACTACCACATCAACGTGACGATTAGCCCGCATTGGCAGTTAATTTTTGATTAATTCAAGAATATACGGCTGCTTTTTGCCGCGAAATCATAACCCCTTTATCATTTCACAAAAGCCGCTCCGTATGGGCTGACTGCAATGTTTGCAATCGCAAAAACTCTTGACAATGTGCACTGAACGGTTTATAATGCGTTATACGAAATGTTGCTTTTCTTAAGTAACACGGTATAGTAATTGTTACCTTTGGATGGGTTGTTTCCTTTATAAATAGGCAAGGGTGCCTCATATTCCGATTCCCGCAACCGGAAACGATCGGTTGTAATATAGAAAGGTGGTATTTTCTAATGAAGAAAATCCTCGCTCTGGTTGTTAGCCTGATCATGGCTCTCAGCTGCATCGCCGCTCTGGCAGAGACCGTTGGCGTCTCCATGCCCACCAAGGACCTCCAGCGTTGGAACCAGGATGGTGCCAACATGCAGGCCATGCTGGAAGAAGCAGGCTACACCGTTGACCTGCAGTACGCCGCAAACGACGTCCAGACCCAGCTGTCCCAGGTTGAGAACATGATCTCCGCTGGTTGTGATGTTCTCGTCATCGCCGCTATCGAAGGTTCCTCCCTTGGTGAGGCCCTCGCAATGGCTAAGGAAAACGACATCCCCGTCATCGCATACGACCGTCTGCTGATGAACTCCGATGCAGTTTCCTACTACGCCACCTTCGACAACTACATGGTCGGTACCGTTCAGGGCAACTACATCGTTGAAGCTCTGGACCTCGACAATGCAGAAGGCCCCTTCAACCTCGAAATCACCACCGGCGACCCCGGCGACAACAATGCTAACTACTTCTATAGCGGCGCTATGGACGTTCTGACCCCCTACATCGAGGCCGGCAAGCTGGTCGTCGTTTCCGGTCAGGTCGAGTTCGCAGACGTTGCTACCCCCACCTGGGGCACCGACGTTGCTCAGAACCGTGCTGAGAACATCCTGTCCTCCAACTACGCCGATGGCACCAACATCGATGTATGGCTCTGCTCCAACGACTCCACCGCTCTGGGCGTTGCCAATGCTCTTGCTGCCAACTACACCGGCACCTATCCCGTCATCACCGGTCAGGATTGCGACATCGCCAACGTCAAGAACATGATCGCCGGCAAGCAGTCCATGTCCATCTTCAAGGACACCCGTACCCTCGCAGCTCAGGTCGTCAAGATGGTTGGTCAGATCATCGCTGGCGAAGAAGTCGAGATCAATGACACCGAGACCTACAACAACGGCGTCATCACCGTTCCTTCCTACCTGTGCGCTCCCGTCTTCGCAGATGTCAACAACTACGAAGAGCTGCTGGTCGAATCCGGCTACTACACCGCTGATCAGCTTCAGTAATCTCTGATACCTGATATAGCCAAAATGCAGGCGGGCTCGTCCCGCCTGCATCATTATAGGTTGTTATTGAACTCGAATGAAAATGCCGTCATACTGTACTGTTCCGACATTTTCGTATAGGTTCAGTGCAGATAATTCCATCTGATTTGGAAAGTTGGAGGATAGCCATGGCAAACATTTTGCTTGAGATGAAGAGCATTACGAAGACCTTCCCCGGCGTTAAAGCCCTCGATAATGTCAATCTTCAGGTGGAGGAAGGCGAGATCCATGCTCTGGTCGGCGAAAACGGTGCAGGCAAGTCCACACTGATGAAAGTCCTGAGCGGTATCCACGCCTACGGCTCCTATGAGGGCGACATCATCTACAACGGACAGGTCTGTAAGTTTTCCAACATTAAGGATTCCGAAAAACTGGGCATCGTCATCATCCATCAGGAACTGGCTCTGGTTCCCGAAATGACGATCGGCGAAAACATGTATCTGGGCAACGAGCGCGGCAAGAAGTTCGCGATCGACTGGAACACCACCTATGCCGAGGCTGACAAGTACCTCAAGATGGTCGGTCTCGCCGAGAGTTCCAAGGTCCAGATCAAGGACATCGGTACCGGTAAGCAGCAGCTGGTCGAGATCGCGAAAGCACTGGCCAAGCAGGCAAAGCTGCTCATCCTCGACGAGCCGACGTCCTCTCTGAACGAAGAAGATTCCCGCGCACTGCTGGACCTCATGCTTGAGTTCAAAAAGCAGGGTATGACGATGATCATCATCACCCATAAGCTCAACGAGGTCGCATACGTTGCGGACAGAATAACCGTCATCCGTGACGGCACGACCATCGAGACCCTGGATAACCACGGTCCCGAACCCATCAGCGAAGCCCGCATTATCAAGGGCATGGTCGGCCGCGAGATGACCAACCGCTTCCCCGCCCGCGAAAACGTGCCCATCGGCGACATCAACCTGGAAGTCGACGACTGGACCGTGCATCATCCCCTCTACCCCGAGCGCAAGGTCGTTGACGGCGTTTCCATCAATGTCCGCAAGGGCGAGGTCGTCGGTATCTACGGTCTGATGGGCGCAGGTCGTACCGAGCTCGCAATGAGTATCTTCGGTAAGTCCTACGGCACCGGCTTCTCCGGTACCCTGAAGATCGACGGCAAGGAAGTCAAAATGAAGAAGAGCGTATCCGAAGCCATCAAGCATAAGATCGCTTACGTCACCGAAGACCGCAAGGGCAATGGTCTGGTCCTTCCCCAGTCCATCAAGGTCAACACCTCCCTCGCCAACCTGAACAGCATCTCCAACGGCATGGTCATCGACCAGGACAAGGAATATGCTGTCGCCGAGGAATACAGACAGAAGCTGCGCACGAAGACCCCCTCCGTCGAACAGCTGGTCGGTAACCTCTCCGGCGGTAACCAGCAGAAGGTCCTGCTGGCCAAGTGGATGTTCGCTGAGCCCGACATCCTCATCCTGGATGAGCCCACCCGCGGTATCGACGTCGGTGCAAAGTACGAGATCTACTGCATCATCAACGATCTCGCCGCCGCCGGCAAGTCCGTCATCATGATCTCTTCCGAGCTTCCCGAAGTCATCGGCATGAGCGACCGCATCTACGTCATGAACGAAGGCAAGATGGTCAGCGAAATGCCCGCCTCCGAGGCAACTCAGGAGAACATCATGGCAGCAATTCTTAAATCGGGAAGAGGTGCATGATAATGAAAGCAAGTTCGATTGGTGCCTTCTTCAAGAAGTATACCATGGTTCTGGCCCTTGTCGCCGTTGCGATCCTGTTCTCTGTTACGACCAACGGTAAGGTCCTGTATCCCCAGAACCTGAACAACCTGATCTCTCAGAACGGTTACGTTTTCACCCTTGCAGCCGGTATGCTGCTGTGCATCCTGACCGGCGGTAACATCGACCTGGCCTGCGGCTCCGTCGTCTGCTTCGCCGGCGCCATCGGCGCAGTCATGATGTCCAACGGCATCAACATGTGGCTGGCCGTCATCGCCATGCTGCTGGTCGGTCTCGCGGTCGGCGCTTTCCAGCGCTACTGGAGCGCCTGGGTCCGCATCCCCCCCTTCATCACCACTCTGGCAGGCATGTACGCCTTCCGCGGTCTCGCCAACGTCGTTCTGCAGGGCTATGCCGTTCCCGTTGAGAACGTTGCATTCCTGAACATCTTCGGCGGCGGCGCCGACTGCTACATCCCCGACTTCTTCCACAACGCCAACTTCAACATGACCTGCCTGGTCGCAGCTGTCATCGTTGCCGTGATCGCCGTTCTGATGACCGTCCGCAAGGTCGCGGTCCAGAAGAAGATGGGCATCATCAAGTCCGGTACTGCCGATCTGATCAAGAGCGTCATCATCGCCGCTGTTATCATCTGGTTCGGCTGGAAGCTGGCCAACTACAAGGGCATCCCCAGCGTCCTGATCTGGATCGCCGCTGTCCTGCTGATCTACAACTACATCACCACCAAGACTGCCGTCGGTCGTCATCTGTACGCTGTCGGCGGCAACGAGAAGGCCACCCGCCTTTCCGGTGTCAACACCAACAAGGTTTTCTTCTTCGCCTACGCCAACATGGGTCTGCTGTCCGGTCTGGCCGCGATCCTGACGATCGCCCGCCTGTCCTCCTCTCAGCCCACCTACGGTCAGGGCTATGAGATGGACGCCATCGCAGCCTGCTTCATCGGCGGTGCTTCCGCTTACGGCGGCATCGGCAAGATCTCCGGTGTCATCATCGGTGCAACCCTGATGGGTCTGATCAACCAGGGCATGAGCATCATGGGCATGGACTCCAACTACCAGAAGGTCATCAAGGGTCTGGTCCTGCTGCTTGCTGTCATGTTCGACGTCCTGTCCAAGCGTGAGAAGAAGTAAGAAAGGAGAAAGACTAACATGAATATCAAAGCTGCACTTAAAAAGAATATGATGCTCATCGTCTTGATCCTTGTGTATATCTTCTTCACGATCATGACTCACGGCAAGATGTTTGAGCCCCTGCAGTTCAATGCACTGATCACTCAGAACGCTTACGTCTACATCCTCGCAGCCGGTATGCTGATGTGCATGCTGACCGGCGGTAACATCGACCTGGCCTGCGGTTCCTTCGTTTGCCTGCTGGGTGCCTGCGGCGGTCTGTTCATGGTCATCTACAGCATGAACACCGGCCTCGCTCTGGTCCTCACCCTCGTCATCGGCATCGTTTACGGCTGCATCCTGGGCTATCTGATCGCCTACGTCAACATTCCCCCGTGGATCGCGACCCTGGCCGGCTACCTTGCTTTCCGTGGACTGGGCACTTCCATCCTCAGCAGCAATTCCAAGACCGGTTCCATCGCCCCCTTCCCGGAGAGCTTCCTGAACCTCTTCTCCGGCAAGATCTTCAAGACCAAGCTGAGCGTGTTCAACACCGTCTGCATGGGCGTTGCGATCGTCGCTGCGATCCTCGTTGTTCTGGTGATCTTCTCCTCCCGTGCTTCCAAGCTGAAGAAGGGCTACGTTGCCGATTCCCTCCTCGCCGCCTCTCTGAAGGCAGCCGGCGGTGTCGCAGCCATCCTGCTCTTCGGTTATAAGCTCGCCAAGGCCGGCGGTATCCCCACCGTCCTGATCTGGGTCGTCGCAGTCGTTCTGTTCTACGCTTTCGTGACCGGCAAGACCACCATCGGCCGTCACTTCTACGTCGTCGGCGGTAACATCGAAGCCGCCCGCATGTCCGGCGTCAACACCAAGCGCATCATGTTCGCAGCTTACCTGAACATGGCCGTGCTGACCGTTATCGCCGCATGGACCGTTATGGCACGTTTCCAGGCCGCCAACTCTCAGGCAGGTACCTACTTCGAGATGGACGCCATCTCCGCCTGCGTTGTCGGTGGTGTCTCCGCTTCCGGCGGTGCCGGTACCATCATGGGCATGGTCATCGGTGCTACCCTGATCGGTGTCATCAACCTGGGCATGAGCCTGATGGGTCTCGATACCGACTTGCAGAAGATCGTCAAGGGCGTCGTCCTGCTGGCCGCCGTTGCCTTCGACATCGTCTCCAAGAAGCGCGAACGCTGATCCCAAGCTTCAAAAGGATCCTCCTCCGGGAGGATCCTTTTTTGCGCCTTTATGAAATCTATCTCTCCTATCAGCGCGTCGCGTCACCCCTACAAACACTTCGTAGGGCGTGCTGACTCAGCACGCCGCGCCCCCCGTAGCCCGTGGCTCCCTTTGCTTACTCCGCCCGTCAATTGCTGCGCAATCGTCGGGTACGCCGTTGCGGTACTGCTTCGCAGTATCCTCACGGCTAGTCGTCGCTCCGCTCCT
>JAKSPZ010000035.1 GCA_024404395.1 Clostridia bacterium
CAGCACCATCGAGAAGCTGCCCGAGGACGAGTGGCTCGATATCTGATCTGAGCCCGATCACTGAGAGAGGAGGAAAAACATGTTTCGTCGACTGCTGCCTGCATTGATCGTCATTCTGGCATTCTTTCTGGACACCGCGTTCATCCCTGTCTTCTACTACGGCGAGCTGACTTTCCCCCTCTCCCTGTGCCTCATCGTTGCCGTCGCTCTCATGGGTGGGCTCATCCGCGGTGCGGTCTACGGCGCGCTGTGTGGCGTTCTGTTCGACGCAACCGTCGGCGGATTTCCCTCCGTCTCCCTGATCTTCATGCTTTCCGCCATCCTCGTCGCTGTGCTTCTCAACGAGCGCGATGTACACACCAAGCATCTGAACGGCATCCCGCTTCACCTGCGCCGCGCCGCTTTCTGCGCCCTCATCTTTCTGATCGGTGAGCTGGCCATGCTGGCTTTCGACTACTATTCCACCGCGACGATCTCCGTCTCCACCTTCAAGCCCGCACTCATCCGCATTCTGATGAAGACTGTGGTCGCCGTGCTGGCATGTCCCTTCTTTGACCGAATCTTCAATCCCATCCGTACTTCCGGCAGCACCGGTGTGCGCCGTCGTCGGGAGGTGAAACACTTTTGAGCAAGAGAACTTCCTATGAGCGCCGCAGAACCCATCTGCGTCCTGCCGGCGGTCGTATGCTTTGCCTGAGCTGTATATTGCTCCTTATCTTTGCCGCAATGTTCGGGCGGCTGATCTTCATGATCTCCGTCAAGGGCGACGCTTATATCGAGACCGCAGAATCCAGCTCAACCAAATCGATCACGCAGTACGGTCTGCGCGGCACCATCTATGATACCAACATGGTCCCGCTGGCCTATTCCCGCATCAGCTATAACGTGACTTTCTACCGCGATCCCTCTCGCTCAAGCGCAGCCGATCGTGCCGCGTACACCCAGATCCTGCTCAATACCATCCGTCTGATCGAATCCAACGGTAAGACCACCGTCAACGATTTCTGGATGACCAAGGACGAGGACGGCAACTGGGTCTTCGACACGGGTTCCGATTCCGAGACCGTCGAGGCGACCCGCAGACGGCAGTGGAGCGGCAACTTCTCCCTCACGGGCGTAAGTGAAGACCGTTGGTTCGACACGTTATGCGAAAAGTACTCCATTCCCGCCGATCTGGACGACAGCATGAAGGTGAAGATCCTCGCTCTCTGGCAGGAATCCCGAATGAACAACTACAACTCCACGCCGTGCACCATCGCTTACGACGTCGGTTTTGAGACGGTTTCCGAGATCGAAGTCCGTTCGATGGAATTGGACGGCATCGCCATCACCGAAAGCTCTTCCCGCATCTATCCGCAGGGACGTACCGCCTGCCACATCATCGGCTACACGGGACGCATCACCTCCCGCAAGCTGGACGATTTCCGCCAGCAGGGCTATCCCAATGACGCCCTTGTCGGCGCCGACGGCGTCGAAGCCTACCTCGAAGATCAGCTGTCGCCCTACATTCAGTATCGTCAGGGTCAGCGCGTGGTCGAGGTCAACACCCGCGGCAAGGTCGTTCGCGAGCTGAGCTATACCGCTCCGCTGGACGGCAACTCCGTCATTCTGACCATCGACGTCAATCTGCAGAACGTCATGGTCGACGCCCTTCAGGATACCATTGACGATATCCGCGGCAAACAGGAGACCGCCATGGCGCGTGGTCACTGGCAGCGCGTCAACGCCGATATCCTCGCCGAATACGCCGCCAACGACTGGGAGATCTCCCTTGCCGACTCCGGCGCACTGGTCGCCATGGACCCCTATTCCGGACGCGTCCTCGGCATGGTCTCTCTCCCCGACTTCAACCTTTCCTACTTCGACGGCGGCAATATCTCCATGGGCAACTGGGCAGAGATCGCAGCCGGTGAAGATCCCCTCTACAACCGCGCCACCTCAACCAGAGACGCGCCAGGTTCCATCTTCAAGCTCTGTACCGCACTGGCAGGTCTGTCCGAAGGCGCCATAACACTTGACGAGCGTATCGATGACCTCGGCGCCTTTACCCTGACCAACTCCGTCAATCCCGCAAAGTGCTGGACCAGCGATGTCAGTCAGCATCAGAACCAGACCATCATCGACGGCGTCAAGCATTCCTGTAACTTCTTCTTCTACACCGTCGGCTACCGACTGGGTGTTACGAAGATCTATGAGTGGGCCGCCGCTTTAGGACTGACCTCGAAGACCAACATCGAACTGCCCGGCGAGACCACCAGTTTCGTCGGCAACCAGCAGATGCTGTACGATCCCGAGATCGCCGTAGCCAGACAGTACACCTTCAAGCCTCAGCTCGCCGCAGACGTCATCCGCAACAAGATCCTCGAGATCGGCGAAGAGCGCGGCGTCGAATACAGCGAAGACCTGATCAACGAAGTTGTCGGCAAGCTTCTTGCCATCGCCGTCAGCTACGAGACCAAAGCCGAATGGAACAAGCCCATCCGTGAGATCCTGCTCTATGACCTGAATCTCCCCCTGAGCTACATCACCTCCAACTATCTCGGTAACACCATCGTTTCGTATCTGAACGACCTGTTCTGGACCCCCAATGAGACCATCATGTTGGCCATTGGTCAGTCCATCACTCAGGTCTCCCCCATCGCCGTTGCACGTTACGTCAGTGCCATCGTCAACAGCGGCACCGTCTACGATGCCCAGCTGGTGGACAAGATCATCGCGCCCGACGGCACGGTCGTTCTGGACAAGGAGCCCGTCATCGCCAACGTCATCACCGCCGACGAATCCTACTTCGCAGCCATCCGAGAAGGCATGAGTGAGGTTACGTCAATGGAAGACGGCGGTACCGCCGGTTCCTACTTCGAAGGCATCAACTACATCGCGGCAAAGACCGGTACTTCTGAGCGTACCGAACTGGACGTTGAAAACAACGCCTGGATGGTGGCATACGCGCCTCTGGAGGACCCGAAGATCGTTGTCGTCGCGTACGTTCCCAACGGTTATTCCGGTGCTTACACCTCCAACGCGATCATCCGCACCATCAACTACTATCTTGCATCCCTCGGTTATACGGAAACCAGCAGTGTTCCTTCCGAGTACGCCATAGCAGAATAAACAGGAGGCCACATGTTCAAACGATTAAGGCGAAGCGCGGCCTATGTATGGGAGAACCGTCCCAACCGAAGTACGCTAAAGCTCTTCGACTGGCCCCTTTTCATCGTCATTCTACTGGTCTCCCTGTTCGGCATCGTCTGCATATTCTCAGCGACTTCCTATGAAGTAACTTCCACGCCGGAGACCATCATGGAGATGGTCAATACCCAGTCCACCTACTATCCCGGACAGCAAGGCATCTTCCTGCTCGTAGCGCTCTTTATCATGACGATCGTCGCCATGATCCCGTACCCCATCTACAGCCGTTTTGCGACACTGCTGTACGTATTCGTCAATGTACTGCTGATCGCCACAAAGCTGCTGGCGGCGGCAGGTCGAGGCGGTATGAACGCTTTCCTGGCCATCGGTAATCAGGGTTTCCAGCCCTCCGAGCTCTGTAAGGCCATCATCATCATCTGTCTGGCTGCCACCTTTGCAAAGCGCACCGATCCCATCCGCAAGCTTGGTGAAGTCCTTCAGATGGCTGCCTATATCGGCGTTCCGACCTTCCTGGTGCTCATTCAGCCCGACTTCGGTACCGCTCTGGTCTATCTGTTCGTTTTCTCGATCATGTTCTTCGTCTCCAAGACGAACCTCCGACTGATCTTCATCATCATCGTCGGTCTCGTGCTCATTGCCATTCCGCTTCTGTATTACATGAGCACAACGGAAAACTTCCGTATGACCCGCATGTACATGTGGCTGGATCCCGCCTCCTACCCCGACGAAGCACGTCAGATCATCAATGCACAGATCGCCATCGGACGCGGCGGACTAACCGGCCGCGGAATCGTCTCCCCCGGCAGTTACGCCTCTCTGGGTTACATCTCGGATGACCATACCGACTTCATTTTCGCAGTCGTCTGCGAATCCTTCGGTCTCGTCGGCGGTTGCAGCCTCATTGCGGCTTACGTCTTCATCGTCGCCCGTCTGATCTATCGCATCACCCACACCGAATCCGCTTTCGGCGCATTCATCATCACAGGCGTTCTGGCCATGTATCTCATGCATATCATCGAGAACATCTGCATGGTTATCGGTCTGCTCCCCGTTACAGGCATCCCGTTGCCGTTTGTCAGTTACGGTGGTTCAAACCTGTTGACGAATTTCATCGGTTTGGGATTGGTCGAAAACGTCATCATGCGTGAACGCCTCAAGAAAGTTGAGAAAAAGGTCAACACCCCCGCCTATCAACTTTGACCCCAAAATGCTGTATCTTTTCGATACAGCATTTTTCTTTTGCACTCAGCTATTGATTGTTATAGTAAAACATGTTATAATGAAATTAACAAGGGTTGGAAGTGAGGATATACCGATGGAAGATAGCCGCTTTGAGCGATTTGTGAATTTAACTGCCATGGCGACCAAGCGCATTCAGCGTTTGAAGGTCGATCGCATGCGTAAATATGGTTTGAGCGGTGCACATACGCACTGCGTTCTCTGTCTGAACCGTGCCGGCATGACCGGACTAACGCAGACCGAACTGGTCGCTGCGGAACAGATGGACGCTTCTCAGATCTCCCGCGTTCTGCGTGAGCTGATCAAGAAGAACTATGTCACCATTGAAGAAACGGGCGCGCGCTATCGCCGCCATTACATTCTGACCGAGAGTGGTTTTGCCATCGCAAAAGAGATCACCGACGAGGTCGAATTTATCAATCAGTTTGTTTCCGGCAGCATTCCGCAGGACGAGATCGAAGCGTTCTACAACACCTTCGAGCTGATCTGCGCGGGTCTTGAAAAGGCCGAACAAGAGCTGATCAAGTGCAGATAAAGTAGAAAACATATGTCCGCAGTTCGTTTGGACTGCGGATTTTTATTTGCTTTTCCACTTGTCTGCAGTCGCCGCTTCTGCTATAATGTAAAGTAGAAAGATATTGTAGGGAGGTGTGTTCATGCAGCTGAAATCCTTGTCTGTTCGTCATGAGGTACATGATGGCAAAGGTCCGTCCTGTACGTTCTTCACCGGCGACGCCATTCGAACGATGGACGCCCTTATGCCCGAGCTCGAAGGCAAAGTTCAGCTCATCTACATGGATCCCCCCTTTATGACGGGCAAACGTTTCCTTATGCGCGTCCGCGTGGGCGCTGCAGAATGGGCCGCCGATAAGAGCTCCCTATCCCTGGAAACGTACTGCGACAGCAAGAACCGTCCCGCCTATCTCGCCATGATGCGCGATGTGCTCACCCGCTGCCACAAGCTTCTGAGCGATACGGGCATGCTCTT
This sequence comes from Clostridia bacterium, assembly GCA_024404395.1. GTDB lineage: Bacteria > Bacillota > Clostridia > Christensenellales > Aristaeellaceae > Faecivicinus. The sequence goes on from JAKSPZ010000035.1 coordinate 5,378, forward strand.
CCTGCATGTTGATTATCGCGCTCATCCCCATCTTCGCCTGCTGGCAGACGAGATCTTCGGCGAGAACAACTTCCTCAATGAGATCGTCTGGGCATACAATTCCGGCGGTCGCTCCGTTCGGAGCTTCAGCCGCAAACACGACATCATCCTGTTCTACTGCAAGACAGATCAGTACACCTTCAATCTGGAAGATATCAAGGTGCCGCCCACGGCTCCGCCCAGCAACCATATGCGCAAGCACGTGGACCCCGACGGGCGCTGCTATCGCTCCATCCGTTCCAACGGAAAGGTATACACCTATTATGATGATGAGCCGGTACCGCCCAGCGATGTGTGGAATGACTTGAGCCATCTCCAGCAGCGCGATCCCGAGCGCACAGGCTTTGAAACGCAGAAGCCCCTGTCCCTGCTGACCCGCATCGTCATGTGCGCGTCCGCAAAGGGCGATCTCGTGCTCGATCCCTTCTCCGGCTCGGGCACCACACTGGATGCCGCCACTCGAAACGATCGTCGTGCGGCCGGCATTGGCTGCGGCGCCCTTTGCCCCGGTATCCTTCGCCGTCGTATGGCCGGTCGCAGCCTGACCATCGAAGTCCCCTACACCGAGGACAATGCGGCCTGTGATGCTGTGATCCATCCCGGCGTCGGCTTCTACTCCGTCGAGCTCAAGGATTTCTGCAGCAAAGCCAACGAGCTCGTCGAGAACCGTCCCTGGCAGGATCTGATCGACAGCTGGCACCTCGGCTATCTGGACGGCGACAGTGTTCGCATCAGGACTTCCTTCTATCGCACCCGCAAATCTCCCGAGCTGAAAGAAGTGCTGGATCTGCCCGTATACGAAGGCACGCCTGTTGTCTGCATCACTGACATCGCAGGCGGCAACCACTATTCCGCGCTCCGGCGTCCCACTGACTTCTGACCTGTGATCCACTATTCATGCACGCTTACTACAGGGCGGGCATAATACCTCAAGGAGGCACGCATGCTGGTTCATATCGGCGATGTCGTCAAGACGCGAAAGCCCCATCCCTGCAAGAATGATCTCTGGCGCATCACCTATGTCGGTTCCGACATCAAGATGAAGTGCGAAAACTGCGGTCGCATCGTCATGCTGGATCGTATCGTATTCGAAAAACGCGTCAAAAAGATCGTTGAGAGCGCGGTTCACGAAGAAGAATGAAACGACTGATCCGTTATATCATCATCGTTCTGCTGATCGTTCTGACAGCGATCGTTCTGAAGAACAACCTGATCAAGACCGTTCGGGTCGTAGGCACCTCCATGGAGGACACACTGATTGGCGGCGACGTCGTGATCGTCATCGCTTCAGGCAAGCCCGATCGCGGAACGATCGTCAACTGTCGGTTTGACGACAGACCCGACACATACTTAAAACGCATCATCGGTCTGCCAAATGATACCATACGGTGTGAGAACAATGTTCTGTACATCAATGATACCGTCGCAGACGAACCTTACACCACATCCCCAACGGCGGATTTCACCGTCGTCGTTGAGCCGGGACATTACTTCGTGATGGGCGACAATCGCAGCAACAGCTACGACAGCCGCGACCTCGGTCAGATATCCGAAAGCAACATATTCGGCACCGTCCGATTCAGAATATGGCCTTTGAATCGATTCGGCGCGGTTAATTGAGAGGAGTAATCACTCATGGAACAGAATAATCCCAACCTCGAAAATCAGGAAAACGCCACCGAAATCCAGGAACAGACGCCTGAGAAAAAAGGTCTTTTCGGCAAAAAGAAGCCGAAGCAGAAGAAGGGCTGGAAGCAGGAGCTGAAGGAATGGGTCGTCTCTCTCGTCTCCGCCGTTCTGATCGTTCTGGTCTGCCAGAATTTCTTCTTCACCCTGATCCGCGTTGACGGCGAATCCATGTGTGAAACGCTGCAGAACGGCGAGCGTCTGTTCGTCACCGTCACCGACGTCAAGTTCGGCAAGGAAATCGAACGCGGCACCGTCGTCATCTGCCATTATCCCAACCGCGGACGCACCAATTTCGTCAAGCGCGTGGTTGCCTGCCCCGGCGACAGCGTCTACCGTCAGGACGGCATCACCCACGTCGTTTATACCGACGAGAACGGCAACACCGTGGACGAGCCTCTGGAGCACATGACCAGCACCGCTCAGCAGACCTATGTCCGTTATTACTCCGGCAACAACTATGAGCCCTACACCCTTGGCGAAGATGAATACTTCGTCGTCGGTGATAACCGCGGCAACAGCCACGACTCCCGTGACTGGAACGATACCGATCCTTCCCGCGACGTCGGTCCCATCACCAAGAACATGATCGTCGGCCGCGTGCGCTGCGTCTTCTGGCCGCTGAACGCCATCCGTTCCGTGGACTAAGGAGGCTTCTGAATGAAGAAGAAACAGCAGAAGCTGGTGCGTCTCATCGCCATTGTTCTGGTGGTCCTGCTGG
>JAKSPZ010000036.1 GCA_024404395.1 Clostridia bacterium
ACGGTCCATGGCGGCGCCGCCGCCCGCGGCGATCAGGCAATCGCAGCTGTCTTTTTTATAGATGTCGAGCGCTGCGGAGACCATGTTGCTGGTGGGATTCTGGTCGGTCTCGTCATAGACGGAGAAGGGGATGCCCGCGGCGGTCATCGCGTTCTCGAGGGGCTTGGTCAGCCCGAGGGAACGGATCATTTTATCGGTGACGAGCAGGGGGTGTTTGTGATCGATCCGCTTCAGCAGCTCGGGCACTTCTTCCACACGGCGCAGGATCTTGGGATCACGAAAGGGGAGAACGGGTAACGCGATACGGAAACCAAATTGAAATACACGGCAAAACGCCTTTTTAGCGATATTCATGGAATTGCCTCCAAATTAGTTGAGTGCTCAATCTCTAATATTATACATCACAAATGTTACATCCATAAATGCATTGGCGTTATGTTTTGTAACGCTCTGAAAACAAAAAAACACGTCAGTCTTTCGACTGACGTGTGCGTGGTACCGGCGATCGGATTCGAACCAATGACACTCCGGGTATGAACCGGATTCTCTAGCCAACTGAGATACGCCGGCAAATGGTTGCGGGGGAGGGATTTGAACCCTCGACCTCCGGGTTATGAGCCCGACGAGCTACCGGACTGCTCTACCCCGCGATACAGTTAAGCGGTTGCTCAACGCAGGTGTTATAATAGCATATACGACTCCTGTTGTCAAGGGCTTTTTTCAAAAAAAATATTATTTACAAACATGCCCTATACATGGATGTTTTGCTTGCAACTGTTAACCATGTATGCTATAATTACAAAGCATATGTGTTGCAATTCGGGACAGTAGGCATGAAAGTGGTTCGGCGTACGGTTTCGTCAGTATACACGAGCATGTTATTTTTAGAAGGAGAAGATACCAATGTTTGATTCGAACAAGGTTTTCCTGGGAATCGCACCCATCGGCTGGTGCAACGATGACATGCCCGAGCTTGGCAGCGAGAATACATTTCGTCAGATCATCAGCGAAATGGCTCTGGCAGGCTTTACCGGTTGTGAGATCGGCAACAAGTATCCTTCCGATCCCGCAGCGCTGAAGTGGGATCTGGATCTGCGCGGCATGCGCATCGCTTCCCGCTGGTTCTCTTCGTTCATCCTGACTCAGCCCATCGAGCAGGTTGAGGCGGACTTCACCCGCGAGCTGGACTTCCTGGCTGCCGTCGGCGCAAACCGCATCAATGTGTCCGAACAGAGCTACTCCATTCAGGGTCAGATGGATACGCCCGTCCTCGAGGATAAGCGTCACATCATGAACGACGAAGAGTGGGCACGTTTCTGCGACGGTCTGAACCGTCTGGGTGCCATCGCCACCGCACGCGGCTTCAAGCTCTGCTTCCATCATCACATGGGCACCGTTGTCCAGACCGCAGAAGAGACCGCACGCATGCTGGCCAACACCGATGCCGACAAGGTCTTCCTGTGCTACGACACCGGTCATTTCACCTTCGCAGGCGAAGATCCGCTGGCAGTTCTGAAGAAGTACGTCGACCGCGTCGGTCACGTCCATCTCAAGGACATGCGCGCTGATGTCGTTGCCCGCGTTAAGCCCGAAGGCATGAGCTTCCTGAAGGCAGTTCGCAGCGGCGCTTTCACCGTTCCCGGTGACGGCTGCGTTGACTACGATCCCATCTTCGATCTGCTTGCCAAGGCCAACTACACCGGCTGGCTGCTCGTCGAAGCTGAGCAGGATCCCGCTCTGGCCAACCCGCTGGAGTACGCCATGAAGGCACGCCGCTTCATCCGCGAGCATACCGGCCTTTAATGGAGGTTGACCAATGTATTTCGATTATGAAGCCAAGCGTGGCTATAATGCATATCTGACGCTGGGCGTGAACGATCATGACACCCGCATGGACGTCGGCCTGCTGGTCATGGCTGCCGGCGATGAGTACACCTTCGAAGAGTCCGCCAAGGAGATCGCGCTCGATCTGCTGCAGGGCAAGGTCGTATTCACCTGGGGCGAGGAGAGCGTTGAGGCAGACCGTCCCAACACCTTCCGCGATGAGGCATGGTGCCTCCATGTCTGCAAGGACGTCAAGGTCGTTGTCAAGGCTGTGACCGATGCCGAGATCTATGTTCAGATGACCGACAACGATCGCGTCTTCCCCTGCAATATGTACACCCCCGAAAGAGTTCAGACCCAGCACGCCGGTGACAAGGGCGAGCTGATGGGCTGCATGCGCCGTGAGATCAAGACCTTCTTCGATTATGACAACGAGCCCGAATCCAACATGGTTCTGGGCGAGGTCCTGAACTTCCCCGGCAAGTGGTCCAGCTATCCGCCGCATCATCATCCCCAGCCGGAAGTCTACTTCTACCGCTTTGACTATCCGGACGGCTTCGGTGCAGGCTTCGGCAATGGCGACATCTACAAGACCCGCCATAACGGTCTGAGCATCATCAACCACGGTTTCCATTCTCAGGGCGCGGCTCCCGGTTATGCCATGTGCTACATGTGGGGCATCCGTCATCTGGACGGCGATCCCTGGAAGAAGACCCGTATTGACGATCCGGAACATGCGTGGCTGTGGAAGCCCGACGCAAACGATCATATCTTCAAGATGGAGGAGTCGAAATGAAGACTATCAGACTGACCATGGCACAGGCACTGGTTCGCTTCCTCGAGAACCAGTACGTTGCCTATGACGATGTCGAGCAGCCCTTTGTCCGCGGCGTATTCATGCTGCCCGGCCACGGCAATGTCGTGGGTATCGGTCAGGCCATTCTGCAGGAGCGCAAGCGCCTGGAGGTCTACCAGGGCAAGAACGAGCAGGGTCAGGCGCACGTCGCCGTTGCTTTCGCCAAGCACATGAAGCGCAAGCAGATCATGGCCGCGACTTCTTCCGTCGGCCCCGGCGCTGCCAACATGGTCACCGCCGCTGCCATGGCGACCGCCAACAACATCCCCGTGCTGCTTCTGCCCGGTGATGTCTATGCCTGCCGTCAGCCCGACCCGGTTCTGCAGCAGGTCGAGCAGCCTCATGATCTGAGCCTGTCCACCAATGACGCGTTCCGTCCCGTCTGCCGCTACTGGGATCGCATTGTCCGTCCCGAGCAGCTGATGAGCGCCATGATGAACGCTTTCCGCGTGCTGACCGATCCCGCCGACACCGGCGCCGTCTGCATCGCTCTGCCTCAGGATGTCGAAGGCGAAGCCTATGACTATCCCGAGACCTTCTTCAACAAGCGCGTATGGCGTATCGAGCGCCGTCCCGCTACCGATATCGCCATTGCCAAGGCAGCTGAGATCATTCGCAATGCGAAGAAGCCCATGCTGATCTGCGGCGGCGGTGTCCGCTACTCCGAGGCACATGATGCTTTCAAGGCATTTGCCGAGGCGACCGGCATCCCCTTCGGCGAGACCCAGGCGGGCAAATCCGCAATCGTCTGGAATCATCCGCTGAACCTGGGCGGTCTGGGCGTCACCGGTTGCTCCGCAGCCAATGACATCGCTAAGGAAGCCGACTGCATCATCGGTGTCGGTACCCGTTATACCGACTTCACCACTTCCTCCAAGTGGCTGTTCCGCGAGGATGCAAAGTTTGTCAACATCAACGTTTCCGAGTTCCAGTCCTTCAAGATGGAAGCTCATGCTGTGATCGCCGATGCTCGCGAAGCACTGGTCAAGCTGCAGGCTGCCCTGGAAGGCTACAAGTACGAGAACGGCGCCGCTGTGGATGCCGCCATCGCAAAGTGGAACAAGGAATACGATCGTCTCGCCGGCATCACCTTCGGTGAGGGTTATGTTCCCGAGATCAACGATGCCAACGCCGCTTCCGCCTTCCGCTTCGCGGAGGATATGGATGCTCAGCTGACTCAGACCCGCGTTCTGGCTACCATCAATGCCAAGATCGAAGAGGGCGACTCCGTCATCGCAGCAGCAGGCTCCCTGCCCGGATGCATGCAGCGCATGTGGCGCGCCCGCAGCGTGGATACCTACAACATGGAGTATGGCTATTCCACCATGGGTTATGAGATCTCCGGCGCACTGGGCGTCAAGTTCGCCATCGGTGAGGATCATGACGTTTATGCCATGGTCGGCGACGGCAGCTTCATCATGCTCCATTCCGAGCTGGTGACCGCCATCCAGGAGCACAAGAAGATCAACATCTGCCTGTTCGACAATGAGTCCTTCGGCTGCATCAACAATCTTCAGGTCGGTCAGGGCAACGAAACCCTGTGCACCGAGCTCCGCTATCGCAACAATGAGACCGGCAAGCTGAACGGCAACTTCATGAATGTGGACTTTGCAGCTATCGCCCGCGGCTACGGCGCAAAGGCATACTCCATCCGCACTTATGACGAGCTGATCGCCGCGCTTGATGAAGCCAAGACCATCAAGGATTGCCCGGTCCTGTTCGACATCAAGGTCCTGCCCAAGTCCATGACCGACGGTTATGGTTCCTGGTGGCGCGTCGGTAACCCCGAGGTCTCCGAGATGGAATCCAACCGCAAGGCATACCAGAATCATCTGGACCATGTCAAGGACGCAAGAAAGTTCTAATTTATGGATAACCGCCGGAATGTTTCCGGATATTCCGGCGGAATGATAAGCATCATTTGAGGAGGTAATTCCCATGTCCAAGAAGCTTCGCATCGGCGTTATCGGCGCCGGCCGTATCGGTAAGCTGCACTCCGCCAACCTCGTAAATCGCGTTCCCAACGCCGAGGTCGTTGCCATTTCCGACGTTTACGAGCCCGCTGCAAAGGCACAGGCTGAACTGCTGGGTATTGCTAATTACTATAGCGATTATCACAAGATCCTCGAGGATCCCACCATCGACGCAGTTTTCATCTGCTCCTCCACCGACACCCATTCTCCCATCTCCATCGAAGCTGCCAAGGCCGGCAAGCACATCTTCTGCGAGAAGCCCATCGATCATGACCTGGACAAGATCCGCCCCGTTCTTGAGGAAGTCAAGAAGGCCGGTGTCCGCTATCAGGTCGGCTTCAACCGCCGTTTCGACCGCAACTTCAAGCATGTTCATGACGTCGTTGCCAACGGTGGCATCGGCGATGTCCATATCGTCAAGGTTACTTCCCGTGACCCCGAGCCGCCGTCGCTTGATTACGTCAAGGTCTCCGGTGGTATCTTCGTCGATATGACCATCCATGATTTCGACATGGTCCGCTACCTGTCCGGCAGCGAGGTTACCGAAGTCAGTGCCGTCGGCACCTGCCTGGTCAATCCCGCCATCGCCGAAGCAGGCGACGTTGACACCTGCATCATCACCCTGAAGTTCGAAAACGGTGCCATCGGCGTTATCGACAACAGCCGTCAGGCCGTCTATGGCTATGACCAGCGCATCGAAGTTTTCGGCTCCAAGGGCTGCATCACCGCAGACAACGAGACCGCAAACAACACCACCTACTACACTGCTGACGGCGTTTCCAAGGAGAAGCCCCTGTGGTTCTTCCTCGAGCGTTACAACGAGGCATTCATCACCGAAGAGACCGCTTTCGTCGAAGCTTGCCTGAATGGCACCGAGACCGTTGTCGGCGCTTTCGATGGTCTGCAGCCTGTTCTGATCGCCATCGCAGCCAAGGAATCCTGCGAAAAGGGCGGCGTACCGGTCAAGGTCATGAAGTAAGTAATAGGAGGATACTACATTGGACGCTAATTGCAAGCATGAACTGAAAGTGTTCGCTGCAGAGATCCGTTTGGCTCTGCTGAAGGAACTGAAGACCCGTGGTTTCGGTCATGTCGGCGGCTCTCTGAGCATCTGCGATCTGCTGGCTGTTCTCTACGGCAAAGTTATGAAGGTTGATCCCAAGAATCCCAAGTGGGCAGACCGCGATAAGCTGGTCGTCTCCAAGGGCCATGCAGGTCCCGCTGTTTATGCGACCCTGGCTCTGAAGGGCTTCTTCCCCATGGCAGATCTGGATACCCTGAATATCCCTCACACCAACCTGCCCAGCCACTGCGACAAGAACAAGACCGTCGGTGTTGACTGCACCACCGGTTCTCTTGGCCAGGGCACCTCTCAGGCTGTCGGTATGGCACTCGGCGATAAGCTGAAGGGCCGTCCTTCCCGCACCTTCCTGATCGTCGGCGACGGCGAGATCGATGAAGGCCAGTGCTGGGAAGCCGCTATGTTCACCGCTGCCAAGAAGGTCAACAACCTCGTTTGGATCATTGACGACAACAAGAAGCAGCTGGATGGCACCACCGCTGAGATCCTGCCCCACGGCGATCTCCGCGCCAAGATGGAAGCCTTCGGTTTCGACGCAGTCCGCATCGACGGCAATGACGTTGAGCAGCTGTACGACGCCCTGACCAAGGAAGCCACTGATAAGCCCATCGCCATCGTGATGGACAACATCAAGGGCCGCGGTGTCAAGGCCGTTGAAGAAACTGCCGCAAACCACTCCATGAACGTGAAGCCCGAGGTTTGGGACAGCTACATCGCTGCTGTTGAAGCAGATCTGGAAGCTCTGAAGAAGGCAGGTGCGCAGGCATGAAAGTGATTTACAACGGAAAAGCAGATCCCAAGACCTTTAAGGATGTTCTGTCTGCGTCCATTCCCCAGATGCTGGACACCAATCCCGATGTTATCTATCTGGATGCTGACCTGATGAGCTGCATCGGCACCGCCAAGTATGCAAAGGCCAACCCCGATCGTGCCATCAACTGCGGTATTGCCGAGAGCAATATGGCAGGTATCGCCGCCGGTCTGGCAGCCGCAGGCTTCAAGCCCATCTGCCACACCTTCGGTCCCTTCGCTTCCCGTCGCTGCTACGATCAGGTGTTCCTGTCTGCCGGCTATGCCCACAATGACATCACCATGATCGGTTCCGACCCGGGCGTGACTGCCGGCTTCAACGGCGGTACTCACATGCCTTTCGAAGATGTTGCTCTGTATCGTGCCATCCCCGGCGCCACCGTCGTTGATGTTGCCGACAGCGCACAGCTGGAGAACATCCTGCCCAAGCTCGTCATGCGTGAAGGCGTGAAGTATCTGCGCGTCAACCGCAAGTCCAACGATCTGGTCTACGAGGCCGGCAGCGAGTTCGAAATCGGCAAGGGCGTTGTTATCCGTGAGGGTAAGGACGTTACCATTATCGCCGCAGGTTTCATGGTCGGTCGTGCAATCGGCGCTGCCGAGGTCCTCGCACAGAAGGGCATCGAAGCCACCGTTATCGACATGTTCACCATCAAGCCCCTGGACGAGCAGCGCGTTATCGACTGCGCAAAGAAGACCGGCTGCGTTGTGACCGCTGAGAACCACAGCAAGATCGGCGGCCTGTTCAGCGCCGTTTCCGAGTGCCTGATCCAGAACTGCCCCGTTCCCATGGGTTACGCTGCCGTCGAAGATGAGTTCGGCGAGGTTGGTCCCGTGGATTATCTGGCAGAGCGTTTCGGCATGACCGTCGATCACATCGTCGAGGTCGTCGAAGCCACCGTTGCAAAGAAGTAATCAACCGCTTTTGTACATAAATTAGGAGGTACACTATAATGGGCAAGAAGATTCGTGTTGGCGTCGCCGGTTACGGCACGATTGGTCAGCGTCTGGCTGACGGTGTTGCAATGCAGGGTGACATGGAACTGGTCGGTATCGCCGATCTGGCTCCCACTCTCTCCATCCGCGCTCTGGCCGAGAATGACATGATCGGCGCAAACGGCGTTAAGTACAACCTCTACCTGGTCGACGGCGCTGACAAGGCTGCTTTCGATGCACAGGGCATTCCGGTTGCAGGTTCCTTCGAAGACCTGATCAAGTCCGTTGACATCATGCTGGACTCCGCTCCCGGCGGCGTCGGCGCAAAGAACAA
>JAKSPZ010000037.1 GCA_024404395.1 Clostridia bacterium
TGCTGAGGGTTTGCGTCGGCATCGGTTCGATCGCCGCTGCTGCGGACCAGAGAGGACAGGCGAACGGCGCTGCCCAGTGCTTCGGAATAGATGCCGTCGATCTCGCCGTCGTAGTAACCCAGTGCCTGAAGGGAGCGCTGAAGGACCTTGACGCTCTCACCTTCGCTGCCCACCGTGAGCTGACGGCGGGTGGAGGTGGTGGCGGACTCGCTGCCGATGGACAGACGCTCATCGTCGGTCACTTCGCCCGTGGCTTCCTGACCGTTGTCGTTCTGCCATGCGGCGACAGCCTCGATGGTCTCGGCGTTGTAGATGCCGTTGACGGAGCCGGTGAAGTAACCCAGGGAGACGAGACGCTGCTGCAGTGCCTCGGTCTCGGGGCAGCTGTAGTCGGCGAAGTATTCGGTGGTGGTGGAATAGCTGCCGTACTTGTTGCGCATCCAGCCGCCGCGTCCTTTGTAGATGCAGTAGGACCAGCTGCTGTTGCGGGCGGTGACCGCAACGGTCGCGCCTTTCGGCACGCGGAGGATCCGCGAGCCGCCGGTGGACTGCTTGGAATACAGATAGGTGTTTCGGGTCGCGCGCATATACGCATGGCGCACGGAACGCAGATTCAGCGTATAGGTGGCACCGTAGGGGAAGGTGAAGGTGTCGGCGTTGTTGATGGCGGAATCCTGCAGGGTGGTATCGGCAACGGTGTTGATCCGCTGCACGCGACCGTAGTTGAGGACTGCCTCGGCCAGTGCGTCGGAATAAATGCCGTCGATCTCGCCGTTGTAGTAACCGAGAGTCAGCAGAGACTGCTGGAGGACTTTGACACTCTCGCCTTCGCTGCCGATGTCCAGTCGACGACGGGTGGACGTGGTCGCGCCTTCCGTGTTGATGGCGGTGCGGGAATCGTCGGCGATGACACCGTCCACCGTGTAGCCGTTATCCGCCTGCCAGGCGGCGACGGCATCCAGCGTCAGATCGTCATACACGCCGTTGACGGAACCGGTGTAGTAGCCGAGGGAAGCAAGGCGTTCCTGCAGGGCGACATTGTCGGGTGAGACGTATTCGGCGCGATAGGTGACATAGGTGGAATAAGTTCCCTTGCTGTTCTTCATCCAGCCGTAGGCGTTGCCGTAACGGCAGTAAGACCAGCTGCCGTTGCGGGACAGCACTTCCACGTAGGCTTTCTTGGGCACGCGGACGATCTTCTTGCCGCTGGTGGACTGGCGGGAATAAAGATAAGTGGCGCTCTTGGCGCGCATCTGACCGTGTCTGTCGGTGATGATGTTGACGGAGAACGTATCGGAATAGGGGTAGACAAAGACGTCGGCGGCAGAGATGACTGCGTTCTGGAGACTCGTGTCCGCTGCGGTGGGCAGACCGTAGACCAGACCGTAGTTGCGTACGGCTTCGGCCAATGCGTCGGAGTAAATGCCGTCGTTGTCGCCGGTGTAGAAACCGATGACCGAAAGGGCGTTCTGCAGACGTTCCACCGCGCGGCCGCTCATGCCCGAACCGAGTGTGGCGCGGGTGGACAGCGGGATCTCGTCATTGTCGATGGCGTCGATCAGAGTGGCTTCGCCCAGACCCGATGTGCGCAGATCTACGGCAGACTGTGCGGCACGGATCGCCACGCGGAGCGCAGGGCTGAAAACACCGTCCAGTGCGCCGCCGTAATAGCCGAGGGACTGCAGTTCAGCCTGCAGTGCGCGAACGGTCTCGGCATCGGAGTTTCTGGAGATGACGTTCGGATCGTCGCTGTAGCCCAGGAATTCTTCGTAGGTCAGTCCGTCTTCGGCGGAATAGCAGCTTTCCATCAGTGCACTGAGAACATCGTTGTTCTTTTTGCCGTAGAACATGCGGCAGATCGTGCCGTCCGGGATGTTGCGGGCAATCCATGCGGCGTCCTCGGTGCGGAGACGAATGCAGCCGTGGGAAGCGGGAGAACCGAACTTCGCAACGGCGGTGGCGTCCAGCGTGTTCTTGTCCTTGCCAACGGTGGGCAGGGAATGGAAGAGGATATGTCCCGTGATGCGGGTCGCATACTGGACATAGCACTGGTACTCACTGAGCCAGTACCATTCCTTGCGGTCCGTGGAGGCGCGGGTGGAGATGGAGAAAGTACCTGTGGGGGTGCGCTTGTTGACACCCGAGGAACAGGCCATCTGTCGAACGATGCCCGAAGGGGTGCGATTGTCGTTCCGATAGACGGTGACGATCTGCGCGGTCAGATCGACTTCGATGTAATAAGGAGAAGCCGCCTGCGCAGTGACAAACAGGCTGCAAAGCAGGAGCAGTGCGAGAAAGAGTGCTGTAAATCTGCGCATTGTTATTCCTCCGATGTTGTAGGTGTTGCCACGTCAGACGGCTTGAAGTGTATTCGATTTATTCGTCGGCTTCCGCGATCTCCAGGTAGGCTTCGTAGACCTCGTTCAGCTCGGTCTCTTCGTCGATGGTGACGTAGACATCGTTGCCTTCGCTGTCCTGCTCGATGCGCATGATAACCAGTTCGTCCTCTTCAACGTCTTCCATGGGCTCGGTGGGGACGAGGAGGATGTAGGTCTTGCCCTTGTGCTCGAGGCTCATCAGGTGTTCAAAAGTGACGGCGTTGCCTTCTTCGTCGACCAGTTCAACGATGTTTTCGGCCATTTCCTGCTCTTCGGGGAGATTGTTCTGCTCGTTCATGATATAGGTTCCTCCTATAAGTTTTGGTTTATTGGGTTGCCAGCCGCCGCCATCCAGAAAGGACTGGAGAATGTAGGTGGCTGCAAGTTTGTCGATGGAGAGTTTGCGCTTGTCCCTGCTGACGTTGCCCGCCAGAAGGACGTTCTCCGCAAGCTTTGAGGTAAGGCGCTCGTCGCGGAAACGGACTTCAAAGCCCGATTCGGTGAGAAGCTGTGCAAAACTGCGGATGCGACCGGCCTGAAAACCTTCGCTGCCGTCCATGTTGCGGGGCAATCCGCAGAGGATGTGGGTGGTCTCGTATTGCGCGCAGAGTTCACGGATGCGTTCAAGATCCTGCTTGTGACCCTTTGTATGGATGGTCTCCACGCCTTGCGCGGTCAGGTCCAGCAGATCGCTGACGGCGACGCCGATGCGCTTTTCACCGACATCCAGACAGAGCGTTCGCATTGTTTATACCACCTTGATACAGAATTGCGGGCATACGCGGGCGCAGTAGCCGCAGTAGATGCATTTGTTTTCGTCAATGGTCGCCCGACCGTTGATCACGGTGATGGCCTGCTGGGTACAGCGGGCGGCACAGGCGCCGCAGCCTTCGCAGTAGTCGTGGACCATCATGTGGCGCTCGTTGTGCGCCAGCTTTTCCTGTCCGAGCTCGGCATTTTCGTAGCCTTCGAAAGTGGCGACGTTGGCGTCGATCTCTTCGATCCGCTGCATACCGACGGCGATACTGTCAAGCAAAGGCGAGTTGAGGGCGTAATTCAGCGCGTCGTTGTTCTGACTGATCAGATGACCGCCGCCCAGCGCTTTCATGGCAAAGATGCCGATGTTGCATTCGCGGGCGCGGATGATCGAACGTTCCATGTCCTCCCGTGAACCGTCCCTGATGCCGATGCCCGACACATTGATGAGGGGATGCAGCACGCGGATCATGGGGAAGCGGGTCACGGCGGCGGCACAGCCGACATAATGGGTGCTCACGCCCACGGCGCCGATGTGTCCCAGTTCGCGCTGTTTTTCCAAAAAGAGAAGCGCTTCCTCATGACCGCGCAGGGTATACAGCGATTCCTGTTCATGCAGCATAAACAGATCCACGTAATCCCGCCCGAGGCCGCGAAAAGCGCGCTCCAATGCTTCCTGTGCAGTTTTTTTGTCGTAACAATAGGCCTTGGTGCTGATGACATAGCCGGGGGCATCCTTCAGCGCCAGGCGAATATGGGGATAGTTTGCGTACAGATCGGCGGTATCAAGGAAGTTGACGCCGCGCTCATAGGCATGGACCAGAAGCTTGGCACCTTCGGCAGGGGACAGGTTCTTCTGAAGCGGCGACATGGTAAGCGTGCCGAAACAGAGCCGCGATACCCGCAGCCCGGAACAGCCCAAGGTTCTGTATTCCATGGTTATTTGCTGCGCTTATCCAGATTCTCGACGTAGGCACGGACGAACTCCTCAAGCAGTTCGTCGCGCTCCAGACGGCGGATCAGTGCGCGTGCGTTATTGTGACTGGTGATGTAAGTGGGGTCGCCGGAGATGATGTAGCCGACGAGCTGCATGATGGGGTCATGTCCCTTGGCTTTAAGTGCCTGATAGACGACATCAATGATCTCGGCAGCGGAGCTGGGCGTTTCGCTGACGGGCTTAAAATGCTTGGTCTGGTTGAGATTATCCTTCATGCCGCACCGCCTTTCTCAGTTGATATGATACCAAATACATTATAGCACATCGGACGACAAAATACAAATGTTTTTTCACTTCAGAAGCTGTGCTTTCAGTTCAGCGACGGAGGCACAGGCGACGGGCGGCGTGAGATCGCCGAGCTCATCGGCGTGACGGAAGCCGTAAGACACCCAGATGCAATCGACACCCGCATTTTCGGCAGTTTTGATGTCCACATCGCTGTCGCCGATGTACACGCATTCGGATTTGTCAAATCCGAAATGATTGATGATGGCATTTACACCGTCGGGCGCGGGTTTTCTGGGAACCTCGGGCTTTTCGCCCAGCGGCAGGTCCACCAGTCCCGTAAAATGAAGCTCGCACAGTGCGCGAACGGCGGGATCGGGTTTGTTGGAGTTGACTGCAACGCGTATACCTGCCGCCTTCAGCGATGTCATCAGATCGAGGATGCCGGGGTAGGGCGAGGTGTTGTCGTTGCAGTGTGCCTGATAATAAGTCTTGAAATCCGCGAGGACGTTGGCGATGGTGGCAGCGTCGGTACCTGCGGGGACGGCACGCTCGATGAGCTTTGCGACGCCGTTGCCGACAAAGGTGCGGACCGCGTCACGGCTGTGCTCGGGGAAACCGTAGGTGCGCAGGGTGGCGTTGGTGGCTGCCCAAAGGTCGGTCAGCGTGTCAAGAATGGTTCCGTCCAGATCGAAAATCGCGAGTTTGAGGTTCATGGGTGCTCCTTTCAGCAATCGAACTGCTCTGCGATGCGAAGTTTGGCCTTGTAGATCTCGGTTCGGGGAGAGCCTGCATCCTTGGCGTCAACGGCGGCTTCCGAGAGATCGCGGTCCTCCAGGATCCTGGAGAGCAGGAAGAGCGTGCAGTCGATGACGGGGGCATCTGTGGTTTCCGCAGGGGCGAGGGTGGAGAAATCCACGACGATGCAGTACTCGCCCTTATCTACATTTGCATTGGCGGCGAGCATGGCGTGAACTTCTGCGGCAGTTCCGCGATCGATGCGCTCGAAGCGTTTGGTGAGGTCGCTGCAGACGCAGAGGCGGGCTTCGGGATAGAGCCCCGCGATCTCGCCCACCAGATCGGTAACGCGATGGGGAGATTCATACAGCACCGCCACGGGGACGCCGCTCTTTCGAATGGCGTTGAGCTTCTCTCTGAGCGGCTTTTTCTCACGCGGAAGGAAGCCGTAGAAAGCGAACTCACGAGCGTCGAAACCCGATGCGGACAGCGCGGTGACCACAGCGCTGGGTCCGCTGATGGGCTCCACCTTGATGCTCGCGGCGTGGCAGGCGTCTACCAGCAGGTGTCCGGGATCGGAGATGCCGGGGGTGCCCGCATCGCAGGTCAGCGCGACGGTCAGATCTTCTGCCAGCATACGCTCAACGATCTGGGAAGAACGCCCTTCCTCGTTATGGCGATGGCAGGAGACCATGGGCTTCTTCAGGTCGTAATGGCTGAGGAGCTTCATGGTGACGCGGGTGTCCTCGGCAGCGATGAGATCGGCTTCGGTCAGTGCTTCGCGCATTCGTTCCGTCAGATCGTTCAGGTTGCCGATGGGGGTGGCGACGACATACAGTTTAGGCATCTTTATTCTCCGTCCAGATATAGAACAGTTCGTTTTCGGTCTCAAAGGTGTGGGTGAGTGAGCGATTCACGGGCGGATGGGCTGCCATCCAGTCTCCGTAGTGCTTGCTCATGCCCACATTTCGACCGCTCAGGCTTTTGGTGGGGATGGAAACGATGATGTGCTTTGCGTTTAGGGAAGCCATCAGCTTTTCACTGCTGCCGACTTGCTGACGTTCCAGCAGCGGCAGGATCTTGAGCAGCAATACGGCGTCGAACTGTGATGTGGGGATGGTGTTCTCGGTGAGCAGGTCGATCCACAGTCCCTCCATGCCTGCTTCGTTGATGCGATCGACGCACCATCGACTGATGTCCGCGCCGACGATCGAAGCGTCGGGATAGCGGTGATGCAGGTACAGCGGATTAAGACCGCAGGCGAGGTCGAGGATCGTATCGGGCGTCCCGATGGCGGACTCGATATTCTCCCACAGCGCATCCATGGCGGACAAGGGCAGGCGTTCGCGGGTGGAGGCGTGTGCATGGAGCAGCGCTTCCAGCGAATCGGCGGCAGTCGAGTCCGGCAACACAAAGGCGCCGGTCATGCCGTGCAGCTTTTCGCGGGCGGCTTTGTCGGCGTCTTTAGGCTTTTTATAGCGTAGCAGACAGTCTTCGAAGATGCGGGTGACCGTGTCGGGACAAAGGTCTGCATACTTCTTTGAAGACAGGAGCTTATCCAGCAAAGGTCTTGCTTTCTCGTCAATCATCTTTCTGAGCCTCATGGAGCCGTTCCATCAATCGACCATAGAAACGCAGATTGTGAGCGGTCGCCAGATGGAGGGCGCGGGGGTCGTTGACTTTGAAAAGATGCTGGAGATAGGCGCGCGAATGGTTGCGGCAGAGCTCGCAGTCGCAGTTGGGATCCACGGGCGCGCTGTCACGGGTGTAACGGTCGTCCATGATGTATAGATAGCGATAGAACTTGCCGGCGGGATCGAAGAGATCTGCGTTCTCGACAAAGGTATACAGCCGCTGATGGCGCGCTTCACGGGTGGGAATAACGCAGTCGAAGAGAGAATAGCCCATCTTCACGCAGGCGACGATCTCCTCGGGCTTGCCCAATCCCATGGCGTATTTGATCTTGTGGTCGGGCATGGCATCCGCCGCCATCTGCAGGATGTCGGGACGGAAGCTGCCGTCGGCATCCAGCGGCCAACCGCCGAAACCGTAGCCGTCAAACCCGATGGCTTCCAGCGCGTCGCCGCAATATTTGCGGAGCGCAGGATCAGCGCCGCCTTGAACGATGCCGAACAGGAGGGGCTTTTCTTTCTTGCCCTTGGTCAGTTTATCGAATTCGGCTTTACAGCGCTCGCCCCACTTGATGGTGAGCTCCACGCTGCGCTTCTGCACATCCTCGGGATCCGTGGGGTGCGTGCACATGTCCAGAGCCATCATAATGTCGGAGCCGTACTGCATCTGTACCTGAATGCACTTTTCGGGGGTGAAGATCAGCTTTTCCTGACCGCGGTCGGGGCGGAAGATGATCTCCTTATCACGGATTTCGCCGTAATCACTGTTCTCGCGGATCAGCGAATAGAGCTGGAATCCGCCCGAATCGGTGAGAATGAGTCCCTTATAGCCCGTAAAACCATGCAGACCGCCCAGCGTCTTGATGAGCTTGGCACCGGGTTTGGTCATCAGGTGATAGCTGTTCATCTCGCAGCCGTGGAGATTGGCCTCATAGACGGAATCGAAGCTGCCCGCGCGAATGGCGCCGTAGGTGGCGTC
>JAKSPZ010000038.1 GCA_024404395.1 Clostridia bacterium
GAGCCTGACGATGACGCTGATCAGGAACAGGACATACAGGAACCAGAGCCCCGCGTCGGGGTTGTTCCCGAGAAAGATCTGCCACAGCACCGACGGATCGAAGGTCTGCCGTGCCAGCGCGCTCAGCCCCATCTTGAAGGGCATGTACAGGAGCCCCACAAAGGAATAGGGCACCAGCAGCCGCACCGCTTTCCTGCGGATGAAGCTCAGCCTGTCGGCGCTGCTCCCGCCGTCCAGAAAGCCCGACAGGGCGAAGAACAGCTGCATGTGGAAGCTGTAGATCAGCCAGAAGAGATAGTCGCGCCAGAGGAAGTGCTCCCCGACGTGGGAAGCGGTGTTGTAGTCCAGCGCGTGCCCCGCCACCACCAGCAGGATGGCGATGCCCTTCAGCAGATCTACGCGGTGATAATGTCGTTTCGCCATGAAGCGATCATTCTCCTAAAACACTTAAAAGTCTGCACCACACGTCGCCCGTGTGGTGCAGTTTGTTGATTATTCGACGGTCTCGGCATTCTCGGCGGATTCGTCCTCTTCGGGCTCGGCTTCCGCGCGGGCGACGCCGACGATCTTGGTGCCCTCGCCGACCTTCATCAGGCGGACGCCCTGAGTGGCGCGGCCGGTGGTGGAGATGTCCGCAACGGGGGTACGGATGATGGTGCCGTCGTCGGTGATGAGCAGGATGTCCTCATCCTCGTGGACCAGCAGGTGGCAGGCCAGGCGACCGGTCTTCTCGGTCAGGTTCATGGCCTTGATGCCCTTGCCGGCGCGGCTCTGGAGACGATACTCCTCGATCTCCGTGCGCTTGCCGTAGCCGCGCTCGGAGATGGCCAGGACCTTCTCATCCGTGCCGACGGGACAGAGATCGACGACCTCGTCGTCATCGGTGAGCTCGATGCCGCGGACGCCCTGCGTGGCACGGCCGATGGGACGGAGCTCGTCCTCGGCGAAGTGGATGGCCATGCCGTTGCGGGTGCCCAGCATCAATTCACGGCTGCCGTCGGTGCGGGAGACACCGATCAGCTCGTCGCCCTCCTTGAGGACGATGGCGATCAGACCCGTCTTGCGCAGGTTGGTGAACTCGCTCAGCTCGGTGCGCTTGATCAGACCGCTGCGGGTGGCCATGACCAGGTACTCATCCACGGACTTGTCCGCGGGGACGGGCAGCATGGCGTTGACCTTCTCGCCGCCGTCCAGCTGGAGCAGGTTGACGATGGCGGTACCGCGGGCGGTGCGTCCCGCCTCGGGGATCTCGTAGCAGTTCAGCTGATAGCAGCGACCCTTGTTGGTGAAGAACATGATGGGATCGTGGGTGGAGGTGACGACCATGCGCTCCACGAAGTCCTCTTCACGGGTGGTGGTGCCGATGATGCCCTTGCCGCCGCGGCGCTGTGCGCGGTAGGTGGTCTTGGGCAGGCGCTTCACGTAGCCGAAGTGGGTCATGGTGACGACCATGTCCTCTTCGTCGATCAGGTCAAGCATGTCGATCTCGCCGTCCATGGCGGTGATCTCGATGAGGCGCTGCAGTTCGGCGTATTCGGCTTCCAGCTTATCGCGCTCCAAGCCGGTCAGACGCTGCAGACGCATGTCCAGAATGGCCTGTGCCTGGATCTGATCCAGACCGAAGCGTGCCATCAGACCTTCGCGGGCGTCCTGAGTGGAGCGGCTGCCGCGGATGAGGGCGATGACCTCGTCGATGTTGTCCAGGGCGATGCGGAGACCTTCCAGCACGTGGCTGCGCTCCTCGGCCTTGTTCAGGTCGTAGCGGGTGCGGCGGGTGACAACGTCCTTCTGGTGCTGGATGTAGTGGTAGATGATCTTGTCAAGGCTGAGGACCTGGGGCACGCCGTCCACCAGTGCCAGCATGATGGCGCCGAAGGTGTCCTGCAGCTGGGTGTGCTTGTAAAGGGTGTTCAGGACCACGTTGGCATTCACATCGCGCTTCAGCTCGATGACGATGCGCATGCCCTGACGGTCGGACTCGTCGCGGATGTCGGAGATGCCCTCGACGGACTTCTCGTGGACCATGTCGGCGATCTTCTCGATCAGCTTGGCCTTGTTGACCGCGTAGGGGATCTCGGTGACGACGATGCGCTGGCGATTGCCGGCCATCTCCTCGATCTCGCTCTTGGCGCGGACGACGAGCTGGCCGCGGCCCTCGTGGCACATGTCGTAGGTGCCGCGATGGCCCAGCACCACAGCGCCGGTGGGGAAGTCGGGGCCCTTGATGTGCTGCATCAGGTCGTCCACGGTGGCGTTGGGGTTGTCCAGCATGCAGACCACGGCGTCGATGGTCTCGCCCAGATTGTGGGGCGGGATGTTGGTGGCCATACCGACGGCGATACCCGAGGAACCGTTCACCAGCAGGTTGGGGAAACGGGCGGGCAGCACCACGGGCTGCATGGTGGTCTCGTCGAAGTTGGGGTACATGTCCACGGTCTCTTTGTTGAGGTCGCGGACCATTTCCATGGAAAGCTTGGACAGGCGGGCTTCCGTGTAACGCATGGCGGCGGCGCCGTCACCGTCAACGGAGCCGAAGTTGCCCTGACCGTCCACCAGCAGATAGCGGGTGTTGAAGTCCTGCGCCAGACGCACCATGGCGTCGTAAACGGAGGAGTCGCCGTGGGGATGGTACTTACCGAGGACGTCGCCGACGATACGCGCCGACTTACGGGTGGGCTTGTCGGGGGTGACGCCCAATTCGTCCATGGAGTACAGGATGCTGCGATGGACCGGCTTCAGACCGTCCCGCACATCGGGCAGGGCGCGGCTGACGATGACCGCCATCGCGTACGAAATAAATGAGGTCTTAAGATCATCCTCGATATTCAGGGGATGAAGCTGACCGATGTTCTTATCGTCCGTCAAGGTCATGTCCTCCGTTCATCAGATATCAAGATTGGCGACCAGCTTTGCGTTCTGTTCGATGAATTCGCGGCGCGGCTCGACCTTGTCGCCCATGAGCAGGGTGAACAGTGCGTCGGCGGCGATGGCGTCCTTCATCTCGATGCGGTGCATGATGCGGGTCGCGGGATTCATGGTGGTCTCCCAGAGCTGCTCCGCGTTCATTTCGCCCAGACCTTTGTAGCGCTGGACGTCGGCCTTGGCGTCGCGTCCCAGTTCATCCAGAGTTTCCTGCAGCTCTTCGTCGGTGTAGACGTACTTCTCGAACTTGCCGCGGGTGATCTTGTACAGCGGCGGCTGAGCGGCGTAGACGTAGCCGTCTTCGATGAGCTTCGGCATGAAGCGGTAGAAGAAGGTCAGCAGCAGGATGCGGATATGGGAACCGTCGACGTCGGCATCGGTCATGCAGACGATGCGGTGATAGCGCAGCTTGGCGGGGTCGAAATCGTCGCCGAAGCCGGCGCCGAAAGCGGTGATCATGGCCTTGATCTCGGCATTGGAGAGGGCCTTGTCCACGCGGGTCTTTTCGACGTTCAGGATCTTGCCGCGGAGGGGCAGGATCGCCTGGAAGTGGCGGTCGCGTCCCTGCTTGGCGCTGCCGCCTGCGGAGTCGCCCTCGACGATGTAGATCTCGCACTTGGAGGGATCGCGCTCGGAGCAGTCGGCCAGCTTGCCGGGCAGTGCGGCGGATTCCAGTGCGGTCTTGCGGCGGGTGGCTTCGCGGGCCTTGCGGGCGGCCTCACGGGCGCGGGAGGCGGCGAGGCACTTGTCCAGCACGGCGCGGGTGACGGAAGGATTCTCCTCGAAGTAGTTGCTCAGGCCTTCGCTCACCAGACCGTCCACCAACGGACGGACCTCGGAGTTGCCCAGCTTCGCCTTGGTCTGACCCTCGAACTGCGGCTCGGGCAGCTTGACGGAGATGATGGCGGCCAGACCTTCGCGGGTGTCGTCGCCGGTCAGGTTGCTGTCGTTGGGCTTCAGCGCGCCGGTCTTGCGGCCGTACTCGTTCATCACGCGGGTCAGGGCGTTTCTGAAGCCGGCCATGTGGGTGCCGCCTTCGGGGGTGTGGATGTTGTTGCAGAAGGACAGGACGGTCTCGGAGTAGGAGTCGTTCCACTGGAGGGAGACTTCCACGGTGGCGCCGTCACGAACGCCCTCGATGTAGATGGGCTCCGTGGGGATGACGTCCTTGTTCTTGTTCAGATACTCGACGAAGGAGCGGATACCGCCCTCGAAGTGATACTGCACGGTCTTGCCGGCGGTCTCGCTGTCGGTGCGCTCGTCGGTCAGGGTGATGCGGATGCCCTTGTTCAGGAAGGCCATCTCGCGGAAGCGGGTGCGCAGGACTTCGAAGGAGAAGTTGCCGGTCTCGAAGATGCCGGGCTCGGGGTTCTCGCCGGTCTTCACATCGGGCAGGAAGGTGATGACGGTACCGGTGATGTCGGTGGTGCCGATGACCTTCAGATCGTACAGCGGGATGCCGCGGGTGTACTCCTGCTCGTGGATCTTGCCGTCGCGATAGACGGTGACCTTCAGATGCTTGGAGAGGGCATTGACGCAGGACGCGCCGACGCCGTGCAGACCGCCGGAGACCTTATAGCCTTCGCCGCCGAACTTGCCGCCGGCGTGGAGGACGGTGAGGCAGACCTCCACCGCGGGACGACCCGTCTTGGGCTCGATGTCCACGGGGAAGCCGCGTCCGTTGTCGTGAACGGTCAGGCTGCCGTCGGCATTGATGGTAACGCGGATGTCGTTACAGAAGCCTGCGAGGGCCTCGTCGATGGCGTTGTCCACGATCTCATAGACCAGATGATGCAGGCCGCGGTCATCGGTGGAACCGATGTACATGCCGGGACGGCGGCGGACCGCCTCAAGGCCTTCCAGTACCTGTATCTGACTGGCGTCGTAGCTGTTCTCCTGAATATTCTGATTCATTATTAACCTCTGCAAAGGCGCGTCGGGAAGGACGCGCTCTGATATTTTTCTACTATATATTCTACGAAAAATTGTATTAAGTTTCCACCTTATTTTATGCTGCTTCAAAGTTTAACCCAAAGGTTGCATAATGATGCGAATAAAGGTATAATGGAAGACATGAAAAACGCACTGATCAGGGCCAATCGGGTGGGTCTGGAGCTGCTGGATCTGGAACGCCGACTGACCATTTCACGGGCGGACGCCTTTGTCGTCCACGGCGATACCACCTGCCTCATGCACTGCATCGGCGTGGCGCTTGTGGCGATGGCGATCCTCGACGGACTGCGCCTGAGATACGACCGCAGGAGCCTCATCCGAGGCGCCCTGCTCCACGATTTTTACCTCTACGACTGGCACACCCACAAGCGGGCACAGGGCGAAAGGATGCACGCCTTCACCCACGGCGCGGCGGCGCTGAGGAACGCCGAAGCCGAGGTGGACCTGACCCCCGTGGAGCGGGATGTGATCCTGCGCCACATGTTCCCTGTGACGCTGACGCCGCCCCGCACCCGCGAGGGACTGGCGGTGACCCTTGCAGACAAGCTCTGCGCCCTGTATGAGACCTTCTCCGGGGCGCCTTACAAGAAGACGGCCGCGCTGTATCGCCGCTGTCTGAATCGGGGAGGAAGCGATTATGGCCGATCTGACGGCGATTATTCTCACCAAGGATGAGAGCAACAACATCGAACACTGCCTGAAGTCTGTTGCGGGCTTCGTGAAGCGGGCGGTGGTGGTGGACTCGGGTTCCCTCGACGACACCGTGGAAAAAGCCGAAAAGCTTGGGGCGGAGGTCTATGTCCACCCCTTTGAGAACTATGCCCGCCAGTTCAACTGGGCCATCGACAACACCGACATCGATACAAAGTGGATCCTCCGCCTGGACGCGGACGAGCGCTTCACGCCCAAACTGAACAGGCGGATGGAAGAACTGCTGAAGGCGCACGAGAACGATGAGGTCAACGGCTTCCGCATGGAGGCGGACTTCTTCTTTCTGGGCAAGCTGATCCGTTTCGGCGGCCCCAAGAAGCGCAAGGTGATGATCTTCCGCAACGGCAAGGGTCGGCTGGAGGATCGCCGCATGGACGAGCACGCCGTTCTGGATGGCGGCACCGTTCTGGAAGTGAAGGAACGGTTCGAGCATTACGATTTCAAGAGCATGGACGCGTGGATCTCCAAGATGAACTGGTACGCCACGCGAGAGATGCAGGACGCGCTGGACACCTCGGACAAGGAGACGGTCTCCGATGCCAAGCTGCAGGCGCTGAGAAAGAAAAAGGTGGGCTTCTACTACAAGTTCCCCATGTTTCTCCGCTGCCGCCTGCTCTTCATCTACAACTACATCTTCCGCCTCGGCTTCCTGGACGGTAAGGAGGGCTACATCTACCACTGGATGTACCAATGCTGGTACCGCTCCCTCGTCGACGCCAAGATCTTCGAGCAGCAGAAATTCCCCAAGCCCTACGAAAAAACCGGCGCCCTCGGCGCAACCAAACCCTTCAAAGACAAATAAAAAGGCGACGCTTCAGCGTCGCCTTTTTGATATGCAGAGAGAACAGTATGTCTGTCGAACTCTGTAGGGCGCGCTGACCTCAGCGCACCGCGTTCCCCATACGAAAAAGCCCCGCCTTCAGCAGGCGGGGCTTGATGTTTAGTCTTCCTTCAGGTACGTATCCAGAATGAACTTCGGGCGGCGCTTGGTCTCCAGGTAGATCTTGCCGATATACTCGCCCACCACGCCCAACGCGGTGAGTTGGCAGCCACCGAGGAACCAGACAGACATGGACTGGGCGATCTGCCCCGCGTCCTGTCCGCCGATGACCTTCACCAGCGCTTCGATCCCCAGTCCCACGCCCACCAATGCGGCGATGATGCCGACAGTGGTGATCATGCGGATGGGCTTCACGCTCAGGGACGTGATGCCGTCCACGGCGAAGGCGACCATCTTCTTCAGCGGATACTTGGACTCGCCCGCCACGCGGACGCCGCGCTCATACTCCACCGTAGCGGTGTTGAAGCCCAGCATGGGCACCATGCCGCGGAGGAACATATTGACCTCGCCGAAGGACAGCAGCGCGGACAGCGCACGGGCGGAGAGCAGGCGATAGTCGGCGTGATCGTAGACCATCTCCACGCCCATCTTCTTCATGAGCTTGTAGAAACCCTGCGCCGTCATGCGCTTGAAGGCGCTGTCGGTCTTGCGGGAAGAGCGCACGCCCGCCACCACATCCGCGCCGTCCTTGTAGGCGGCGATCATGCCGTACATGGCGTTGACGTCGTCCTGCAGATCGGCGTCGATGGAGATCAGGCAGTCGCACTCGCCGTCGGACAGGGTCATGCCCGCCCAGAGGGCTTTCATGTGACCCGCATTGTGGGCCAGTTTCACGCCGCGGAAACGGACGTCCTTCTCGTGAAGGGCGGTGATGACCTGCCAGGTCTTGTCCTTGCTGCCGTCATCCACCAGAACGATGCGGCTCTTGTCCGAGATGAGTCCTTTGCCGATCATGTCGTCCGTCAGCTCCGTGAGCCGCGCGGCGGTGATGGGCAGGGCTTCCTCTTCGTTGTAGCAGGGGATGACGATAAAAAGCTTTGGGGCGTTCATCGTAAAAGCTCCTCTCAATTATCTGTGGGCTTGCGTTCCCACAGGGATACGGTGTGATCCTTGTAGATCCTGCCGTTGGGGGTCCTTGAATAGATGGGGGTGT
>JAKSPZ010000039.1 GCA_024404395.1 Clostridia bacterium
CAGAAAGAAGTCCGTGTCTTTCACACGAATCACAGGCATCTCGCCGTGATTGATCCTGTGTGCATTGACGACGATCATGCTCTCCTGTGCCTGTCTGAAAATCTCCGTCAGGCAGACGACGGGAACCGCCTCGGCGGCGATGAGATCGCGCAATACATTGCCCGCGCCCACACTGGGCAGCTGATCCGCATCTCCCACGAGTATGAGTCCCGTGCCGGGACGCAGCGCTCTGAGAAGTGCCGTAAAAAGAAAGATGTCGATCATGGACACCTCGTCCACGATGACGTAATCCGCTTCAATGGGGTTTTCTTCATCCCGCTGAAAGCCGTCTTCACCCGCGTATTCCAGCAGACGATGAATGGTCCGCGCCTCCATGCCGGTGGCTTCGCTCATGCGTTTTGCCGCGCGTCCCGTGGGCGCACAGAGGGCAATGTTTTCCCCTTCGAGCAGTCGGATGATGCAATTGATGGAAGTGGTCTTGCCTGTGCCCGGACCGCCCGTGACGATGGCCATGCCGTCCTTTGCGGCACAGATGACCGCACGCCGCTGCGCTTCGCAGAGGGACACGCCCTCACGCTTCTCGTATCGCTCGATCTCTTTTGCGAGCGTTGACGCGTTGCGTCTTGGGCGTATGGTCCCGCGATGGCGGAGCAACAGTTCCGCTGCCTTTTTCTCCGCGCGATACAGTTTCGGAAGGTAGACCGCGTGATAGCCGTTCACGTCTTCCGCGATCAGGTCGCCCTTCACGATCTGGGCATTGAGGCAATTCTCGCAAAGCTCCTGCGTGACATTCAGCACTTCGGCAGCCTTGTCCAGCAGTGCTCCCCGCGGCAGGAACATATGTCCGCTGCCGTTGACCGCTTCAGACAGGCAATAGCGGATGCCGCTGCTCAGGCGGAAATCCGAGGTCTCGCCGAAACCCAGTGCCCGCGCGATGCCGTCCGCCGTCTGAAAACCGATGCCGTCGGTCTCATCCGAGGAGCGGTAGGGGTTGGAGCGGACCGCTCGCTCAGTCAGGTCGCCGTAGGCGCGCTGAACGCGCATGGCAGCCTTCAGGGACAGTGCGTAGCTCTGAAGAAACATCATTGTCCCGCGTGCTTCATTCTGCTCCCGAAAAGATGCTGCAATCATCCGCATGGTCTTCGGACCGATGCCCGAGACCTCGATCAATCGTTCGGGATGGGCTTCCATGACGTCAAGGGTCTCTTCACCGAAGTGCTTTACGATGCGCTTCGCCATGGAGGATTTGATGCCGCGAATCGCGCCCGAACCGAGATACTTCTCAATGGCACTCTCGGTCTGAGGGCGCGTGACTTCGTAGGATGTTACACTGATACGCTTTCCGTATTCGGGGTGATTCGTCCATTCGCCTTCAAGAACGACGTTGGTGCCCTGGCTCAAAAACGGCATAACGCCCACGGCGGTCACCCGCCCCGGGCTGTCAAGCTTAATGGTAGCCACTGTCCAACCGTTGGTGTCGTTCCTGTAGACAATGCTCTCTGTAATACCCTCGAATCTTGCCATGTATCAGGAATTCTTGATGTTCTTGTTGTAGATCAGGCAGAGACCCTTCAACGTGAGAAGGCCGTCCAGCACATCGATGGCGCTGCTCTCCTCCGCGATCATCACGGCGAGACCGCCCGTGGCGATGACCTTGGCATCGGGGGCGTTCAGTTCGCGCTTGATACGCTCGACCAGATAGGTCACCTGTCCGATGTAGCCGAAGATGATGCCCGACTGCATGTTCGCAACCGTATTCTTGCCGATGACGTGCTCAGGCTTGCACAGTTCGAAACGGGGCAGCTTCGCCGTACGCTCCGTCAGCGCTTCCGCCGCAAGCTTCAGACCGGGACAGATCGCACCGCCCAGGAACTCGCCCTTCTCGGAGATGGCGCCGAAGGTGGTCGCCGTACCGAAATCGATGGTGATGCAGGGACCGCCGTAGAGCTCGTAAGCCGCCACCGCATTGGCAATGCGGTCGCCACCCACCTCGCGGGGGTTCTCATATTTGATGTTAATGCCCGTCTTGATACCCGGCTCGATCTTCATGGGCTCTTTGCCGAAGTAATTGCGGCACATATGCTCAACGGTGAAATTGATCTGAGGAACGACCGAGGACATCATGATGCCCTCGATCGATTCCTTCTTCACACCGTTGTAATCCAGCAAAGACATGAGCTGAATGCCGAGTTCGTCGGAAGACCGGCTGCGATCGGTGGAAATGCGCCAGTAGTGCTTCATTTCCATGCCTTCGAACAGTGCAGTCTTGATATTGGTATTGCCAATATCCAGTGTGAGAATCATTCAGATGCCTCCGATTCCAGTCACTTGTTTTTGATCAGGCGTGCTTTGGTCAGCGCCGTGCCCACAGCACCGGTGATGACCCATGCGGCAACCATTTCGACTACCGCGTTGATGCCTACGAAAGCGCAGACAAATACGATGACGTTTCTGCCGTTGATCAGGCCCTGTACGTACTCGGTATGACCGAAGAGCACGACAAGCGCAGTCATGAAGAACAGGGTGTTCAGGAAAGCTGCGCAGAAGCCCGTGAAAGCACAGGCGAAGTAAGTGGGCATGTGCTTTCTGAAGAAACGCCAGAGATAACCCAGAAGCAAACCGTCAAGCAGTCTCGGGATGAAGCGCTGCACAAAGGCGAGCCAGGGGCTGATGCTGAAGAAGATCGCGCCCATGGCGGACGTACCGCCGACACCGATGCACTGCAGGAAGCTGGTCAGGCCGAAGGTCGCACCTGCGATTGCACCGCCGATGGGTCCGGTCGCCATGGCGGCGATGGCCACGGGGATCATGTTGAAGCTGATCGCCAGCGGTCCGATGTTCATGTAGCCCAGAGGGGTGTAGCTCATCAGCAGCAGGACGCCGACCATGACGGCAAGGGTGACGAATTGTTTCAGGGTAAACTTATTCATTTTTCTTTCCTCCGCTCGGGTTCCTTCAATGGATACCCTACTTCTAAAATTGGGGTTACCGGGGTACCGTGTTCGGTTCCATAGATACCGACATTTACATTATAGCACATTTGTGATGACTTTTAAACACATTCCCGTAAATTCCTGTCTTCACAATACTTTACATTCTCTTTCAATCCGTGTATAATTGATTTGTGGAAACCTGAATTTTCCACTTGCGATTTTTTGAGAGTTACGATAAAATAGAACCAGAATCGGTTTATACTACATATTTCGGAGGGGTATTCATGTATAAGGAGACTATCAAAAACGCCGGCGCAAAGATGGACAAGACCATCGCCGTTATCCAGAAGGACCTGAGCACTCTGCGTGCAGGCCGCGCCAATCCCCAGATCCTCGACAAGATCACCGTTGATTACTACGGCAATCCCACGCCCCTGAATCAGGTCGGCAATATCTCTTCTCCCGAACCGCGCATGCTGGTCATCAATCCCTGGGAAGCAAAGATGATCAGTGCCATCGAGAAGGCAATCCAGAAGTCCGACATCGGCATCAATCCCACCAACGACGGCAAGGTCATCCGCCTCGTCGTTCCCGAGCTCAACGAAGAGCGCCGTAAGGAACTGTGCAAGCAGGTCCGCAAGCAGATCGAAGAAGGCAAAGTTGCCCTTCGTTCCATCCGCCGCGACGCCATGGAGCAGATCAAGAAGATGAAGAAGGATTCCGTCATCACCGAAGACGACCAGAAGCAGGCCGAGACGGAGATGCAGAAGGTCACCGACGCACACATCAAGGATATCGACCGCATCGGTGCCGACAAGGAAAAGGAGATCATGTCCGTCTGATTTTATCAAACGGAACCGACGGGCAGCCGAAAGGCTGCCCATTGTTACAATCGGAGGTCAGAAATGTTTACGGATAAGCTGTCCAAGCTCATGAACAACCTGCTGCGCCGCCAGCCCAGCTATATCACCGTCACTCCGACGACGCCCGCGCTGGCTGAGACGGCTCTGCCGGACAAGCTGCCCACCCACGTCGCCATCATCATGGACGGCAACGGACGCTGGGCAACGGAGCGCAACCTTCCCCGCTCCGCCGGTCATGCCGCAGGTACCGAGGCACTGCGCGAGATCATCCGTACCAGCAGCGACTGGGGCATCAAGCATCTCACGATCTATGCTTTCTCAACGGAGAATTGGGCCCGCTCGAAGGAAGAGGTCAATGCGCTGATGTCGCTGCTGCTGAAGTATTTCTCCTCCGAGATCGATGAGCTGGATGAGAAAAAGGTCCGCATTCTGATCCTCGGCGATGTAGAAGGTCTGCCCGAGGCACAGCGCGACGCTGTTAAAAAGGCCATGGAGCGCACCAAGAACAATACCGGTCTGCGCCTGAACATCGCCCTCAATTACGGCGGACGCGCCGAACTCATCCGCGCCGCCAAGTCCCTTGCCGAGAAGGTAAAGGACGGCACCATGACCGCCGAGCAGATCGATCAGGACACCTTTGCCGCGGAACTGTACACCGCAGGGCAGCCCGATGTCGATCTCCTCATCCGAACCAGCGGCGAATATCGTCTCTCCAACTTCCTGCCCTGGCAGACGACTTATGCCGAGATGGTGTTCGACAAGATCTATTGGCCCGACTTCGATCGCAACGCCTACCTGAAGGCTCTGCGCGAGTATGCCTCCCGTTCCCGCCGATTCGGCGGCGTCACTGATCCGAAAGTCAATGGAGCAAAATAATGGTTAAGCGTGTTATCACCGCCGTGTTCTTCACGGCAGTCATTCTGCTGGGCGTCTTCCTGCAGGGCATCCCCATGCGCATTCTGACGCTGTTCGCGATGGTCGTCGGCATGTACGAGACCTATCGCGCGCTGGAATCCAAGGGATTGCATCCCATCACATGGGTCGGCTATCTGTTCTGCGTCGTTACCGCCGTACTGCAATATCTTAAAGGCAGCGGGACCCTTCCCGCGCTGGAAGCCGTTTCCGTGCCCATGATGTCCGTGACCTTTGCCGTCACCCTCGGCATTTCCGTGGTCATCCTGCGCGGACATGTGGATTTCGAGCGTCTTGAATCCACCGTATTCCCCATCATTTATCCCGGACTGTTCTTCACGCTGATGATCGCCATGCAGGACGTCGGCAGCCGCTATGTAGCGCTGATCGCCCTTGTGCTGATGTTCCTGGCCGCCTCCATCAACGATGTCTTTGCACTGGTGGTCGGTCTGTCCATCGGTCGCCATCGCCTCTCCCCCGAGATCTCGCCCAAGAAATCCATCGAGGGTTCCATAGGCGGATTGATCGCCTGCATCCTCTTCGCAATGGCGATTCCCCCGGTTGTCGGCTATGTCGGCACGATCATACCCGCTTTCGCAGCGGATACACATCTTCCGCCTATCTGGGCATTCGGTCTGCTGGGACTCTTTGCGGGCGCCCTTTCTCAGATCGGCGATCTGGCTGCCTCCCTGCTGAAGCGCCACTGCGGTATCAAGGACTTCGGCACGATGTTTCCCGGACATGGTGGTATGATGGACCGCATGGACGGCATCCTGTTCTGCACCGTTGCCGTCGCCCTTTTCTTTGAGTTCTTCGTTCACTGATTATTTCGGAGCATATACTATGCGTACACTGGCTATCCTCGGCGCCACCGGTTCCATCGGCACACAGACGCTGGACATCGCGCGCCGTTATCCCGACCGCATCAAGGTCGATTGTCTGGTCGTTCATTCCTCCGCGGAGAAGCTGTTTGAGCTCGTCCGCGAGTTTCGTCCGTCCGTCGCTGCCATGACAAAGCAGCCCGACAGCATTCCCGAAGATCTGCATTTCTGTCAGTGGTTCTTCGGTGAAGACTGCTCTTCAAGAGCGCTGAAGGCCGCCAAGTCTCAGGATGCGCTTTGTGCCATCGTCGGTATCGCGGGACTGGACGCCGTGTGGACCGCTCTTGATGTCTGCGAGCGCGTGCTTCTGGCGAATAAGGAAGCCTTGGTCACCGGTGGTCCCCTCGTGACCGCCAACGCCGCCCGCCTGAACAAGCCGCTGCTGCCCGTGGATTCCGAGCATTCCGCGATCTTCCAGTGTCTGCAGGCGCGACAGGGCAATCCCGTCCGTCGGCTGATCCTCACCGCCTCGGGCGGCGCACTGCGTACCTGGGACAAGGCACGTATCGCGAAGGCTACCGTCGATGAGGTCCTCGCCCATCCCACCTGGAAAATGGGCAGAAAGATTACCGTCGACTGTGCGACCATGCTGAACAAAGGCCTCGAGATCATCGAAGCCTATCACCTCTTCGGATTGCCCGAGGATAAGATCGATGCTATCGTTCATCCTCAGAGCATCATCCACTCCATGATCGAATTCGAGGACGGCGCAACGCTGGCACAGATGGGTTATCCCGACATGCGCGGTCCCATCGGCTACGCACTGGGCTATCCCGAGCGACTGCCTTACGGCGCCAAGCCGCTGGACTTCGCCTCCCTCGCTCAGCTCACCTTCGAAGCCCCCGACACCGAGCGTTTCCCCTGTCTGAATCTGGCTCGCGCCGCACTGCGCGACAGCGACTCCGCCCCCATCGTTCTGAACGGCGCCAACGAAGTCGCGGTAGACGCTTTCCTGAACCGATACATCCCCTTCGGCGCCATTCCCGCCATCATCGAATCCGCATTGAACATCTGCCCCACAAAGCAGATCAACAATATCGATGACGTCTATGAGACCGACGCCATGGCTCGGCGAGCGGCATTGGATGCCCTCGGGAGGTTCTTATGAGCGGCATCGGTTCGGTTCTCATTGCCATACTGATCTTCGGACTGTGTGTATTTCTGCATGAACTCGGTCATTTCACTGTCGGCCGCCTCTGCGGGATCGGCGTTGAGGAGTTTGCCATCGGCTTCGGTCCCAAGATCTTTGGGTTCCGCCGAAAGGGCATCGAATACTCTCTTCGCATTTTGCCGCTGGGCGGCTTCTGCCGCTTTGTAGGCGAGGACAGCGACGAGAAAGCCGACAACGCCATGAACAATCAGCCGGTGTGGAAGCGTTTCCTGACGGTCTTCGCCGGTCCTTTCATGAACATCGTCCTTGCCGTCATCGCGGCGTTCTTCCTGCTTTGGTGCTTCGGCATTTCCGATGTGGTCCCGAAGATCGGTTCGATCGATCCCGCGCTGCCCGCCGCCAATAGCATTCTGGAAGAGGGCGACGTCATCACGGAAGCCAACGGAACGGCGATCACCTACGACAGCAACGGCATCGTCACGCTGCGCGGCATCATTGCCGAGAACGAAACGGTGGAGCTGACTGTCGATCGAAACGGAGAGACCCTGACAACGACCCTTGCGCCGAAGTTCTCCGCCGATGAAAACGGCGAGACCACCGCACAGATCGGCGTCGTCTTCTCAACGGTCGGCTATTCTGCTGCAAAAGCCATCCCCGCAGCCTTTGAATATCCCTGGGACTGCGCGGACATGATGGTCAACGCCATCCGCGATCTCATCTTTGGCAAGCACGAAGATGTGGGACTGGTCGGACCCGTCGGCACCATCGCGGTCATCAGCGAAGAAGTCCGTCAGAATTACCGTCTGATCGTCTATTTCATCTGCATCCTGTCG
>JAKSPZ010000004.1 GCA_024404395.1 Clostridia bacterium
CCATGCCACGTGCGACAACGGCAGCGTGGGAGGTCATGCCGCCGCGGACGGTCAGGATACCCTGATCGGCCTTCATACCGGTGATATCTTCGGGAGAGGTCTCCAGACGGACCAGAACGACCTTTTCGCCGCGGGCGTTCCAGGCTTCTGCGTCGTCGGCGGTGAAGACGATCTTACCGCAGGCAGCTCCGGGAGAAGCGCCGAGGCCGCGACCCATGGGAACGGCAGCCTTCAGAGCGGCAGCGTCAAACTGGGGATGCAGCAGGGTGTCCAGGTTGCGGGGATCGATCATGGCGACTGCTTCGGCTTCGGTCTTGTGGCCTTCGTCGACCAGGTCGCAGGCGATCTTCAGAGCAGCCTGAGCGGTACGCTTGCCGTTGCGGCACTGCAGCATGTACAGCTTGCGGTTCTCAACGGTGAACTCCATATCCTGCATGTCATGATAGTGACCTTCGAGGATATCGCAGATCTTGATGAACTCTGCATAGGCCTCGGGGAACTCCTGCTCCATCTGAGCGATGGGCATGGGAGTGCGGACGCCGGCGACGACGTCTTCGCCCTGTGCGTTCTTCAGGAACTCGCCCATCAGCTTCTTTTCGCCGGTGGCGGGATCGCGGGTGAAGGCAACGCCGGTACCGGAATCGTTGTTCAGGTTACCGAAGACCATGGGCATGACGTTGACAGCGGTACCCCAGGAGTAGGGGATGTCGTTGTCACGGCGATAGACATTGGCGCGGGGGTTGTCCCAGGAACGGAAGACGGCTTCGATGGCCAGCTTCAGCTGAACAACGGGATCGGAGGGGAAGTCTTCGCCCAGGTGGTTCTTGTACTCGGCCTTGAACTGAGAAGCCAGTTCCTTCAGATCGGCTGCGGTAAGCTCAACGTCGAACTTAACGCCGCGTTCTTCCTTCATCTTATCGATGAGCAGCTCGAAGTACTTCTTGCCAACGCCCATGACGACGTCGGAGAACATCTGGATGAAACGACGATAGGAGTCGTAAACGAAGCGCTCGAACTTGGGATCGGGGTTGCCGGCGATCATGGCGGCAATAACGTCCTCGTTCAGGCCCAGGTTAAGGATGGTGTCCATCATGCCGGGCATGGAAGCGCGGGCACCGGAACGGACAGAGACCAGCAGGGGGCTCTTCAGGTCGCCGAACTTCTTGCCGTTGACTTCTTCCATCTTCTTGACGCCTTCCATGGTCTGAGCCATGATCTCGTCATTGATCTTGCGGCCGTCCTCATAGTACTGAGTGCAGGCATCGGTGGAAATGGTGAAGCCCTGGGGAACAGGCAGACCGATCTTGGTCATTTCGGCCAGGTTGGCGCCTTTGCCGCCGAGGGTGTTACGCATGGACGCATCACCTTCGGTGAAGAGATATACGTACTTCTGCATGGTTATCCTCCCACTTTCTGTAAAAGATTTCATAGGGGACATGGTCAAAAACGGCGCACAAAGCCGCCGCTACGCCATGGAACAATTCATTATACAATGTAATAAGTAATTTTTCAAGTCATAAGCCCTGCTTTTAACAGTGCAATCTACGCAAATTTTTCTTTATTTCATCGGCTGTAAGCCGCCTATAATATGTAGATTCTTCCGCGGGTCCCTTTTCTTCATGAACAATTTACAATCCCGCCCATCCGCCGCCCCCGCTTGACAGCCGCCGCCGGAGCGGCGAATATAGCCGTAGCGACAAACGGAGGTCACCCGCCTTGAAGATCTATTTCGCGCCGCTGGAGGGCGTCACCGATTCCCTGTTCCGCAACCGCCATTTCGCCCGCTTCACGGGGGTGGACAAGTATTTCATGCCCTTCGTCTCCCCCACCATGAAGCTGAAGTTCACCTCCAAGGAGCATCGCGAGCTGTCCCCCGAAGTGAACGGCGACACCCCCGTGGTGCCCCAGATCCTCTGCAACAAGGCGGAGCCTTTCCTTTGGATGGCGGAGGGACTGGCGGAGGCGGGCTATAAGGAGATCAACCTGAACCTGGGCTGTCCCTCGGGCACCGTCACCGCCAAGTACAAGGGGTCGGGCATGCTCCGCGACCTCTCCACCCTGCGGGCGACCCTGGACGAGATCTTCGCCAAGTCCCCCATCCCCATCTCCGTCAAGACAAGAGTCGGCTACGAATCCGCCGACCAGTGGCCCGTCATCCGCGCGCTGCTGGCGGAGTATCCCATCCACGAGCTCATCGTCCACCCGAGAGCGCGGTCGGAGTTCTATACGGGACCCGTCCATCGGGAGTGCATCGAGCCCGGCATGGTCTACAACGGCGACATCTTCACCCCCGCGGATTACGATACGCTCATGACCCAGTGCGAAGGGGTGTCCGCGGTGATGATCGGCCGCGGGCTGCTCACCAACCCCGCGCTTGCCCGCACCCTGAAGGGCGGCGCACCGCTGACCAAGGCCGAGCTCCGCGCCTTCCACGACGACATCTACCGCGCCTACTGCGAGAACTGGCCCGACAAGGCCATCCTCGGGCACATGCACGAGATCGCCTACTATTTCACCCATTGCTTCGAATCTCCCGAAAAGGCGGCGAAACTCATCCGAAAGGCCACCACCGTCCCCCGCTATCTGGAGGCCGTGGATGTCCTTTTCGCCACCTGCGCCCTGAAGGACGTTCCCGCTTTCGTTCCCCCGAAGGGCAAGTCTTTTTGACAGAAAATAAAGCAAAAACAAATTAAACGCAAAATAAAGCTTTATTACCGTATTGACGCAAGCGTTATTTTATGTTAAGATAATTATTGCTGATAATAATGGGAGGTTGAACATATGGAACGTTATCTGATCGGTATCGATGTCGGTACCACAGGCACAAAATCCATGGTCGTCTCCGAGCACGGCGAGATTGTCGGACATGCCTACAGGGGCTATCCCATCGCAACGCCCAAACCCGGTTATAATGAACAGAACGCCCTCGACTGGTGGGATGCCATCGTCGAGACCGTTACCAAGGCAACGGCAGACATTAAAGACAAATCCGCCATCGCCGCCATTTCCCTCTCCGCTCAGGGCGGTACTTTCCTGCCCGTGGACGAGAAGGGCGAGCCCGTCCGTCCCGCCATCGTATGGTCGGACAAGCGCTGTGCCGAACAGCGCGCCAAGTGCGATGCCGCCGTCGGCGCCGCCAACGTCTTCCGCACCTGCGGCTGGCGTCTGGGCAACGGCCTCGTGGCGCTGGACATCGCGTGGCTGAAGGACAACGAGCCCGAAAACTTCGCAAAGACCAAACAGTTCCTCAGCGTTCCCGACTATGTATCCCTGAAGCTCACCGGCAAGGCGGTCATCGACATTTCCGACGCCGGCATCAATGAGCTCGCGGACATCGAGAACGGCTGTTATTACAAGCCCATGCTGGACTTCCTCGGTATCGAAGAGTCCATGCTCCCCGAGATCGTTCCCTCCGGCACGGTCATCGGACATCTGACCGCGGAAGCGGCAAAGCTGCTGAACCTGACCGAGAGCACGGTGCTGGTCTCCGGCGCGCACGATCAGTACGCGGGCCTTCTGGGCGCGGGCATCATGGTGCCCGGCGACATCATGATCGGCACGGGCACGGCGTGGGTCATCACCGCGCTGACGGACGCCCCCGATTATTCCACCGGCTTCTCCCATTCCATCTCCGCCACCGGCAAGTGGGGTCAGCTCACCAGCATGACCACCGGCGGTGTGTGTCTGGACTGGCTGCGCAAGAACATCCTCAACGGCGACAACGGTCCTCTGGACTACGGCGTCATCAATGAGGAAGCCTCCAAGCGCGCCGTCGACAAGGGCGGTCTCCGCTTCTTCCCCTACTTCTCCGGCGCCATGTTCCCCCTCAGCGATCCCGCATACAAGGGCACTTTCGTCGGACTGGACCTGAGCCACGACAAGTTTGACATGGTCCGCGCGGTCATGGAGGGCGTCGCCTTCCAGACGGCATGGATGCTGGAAGGCTTCCGCGCCAAGTCCCCGCTGCATGACCTGATCCTGACCGGCGGCGCCGCCAAGAGCCCCTTCTGGGTGCAGATGGTGGCGGACATCGTCAACTATCCGGTCATCACCCTTTCGGTCACCGACCTCACCTGCGTGGGCGCCGCCATCATGGCCGGTGTCGGCACCGGGGTCTTTGCCGATTACGAAGCGGGTCAGAAGGTGCTGAACACCGGCAAGAAGGTGTACACCCCCGATCCCGAGAACGCCGCGAAGTACGCGCCCGAGTTCGCCCGCTACAAGAAGGACGCCGCCGCCCTTCAGACGGTCTACGAAGACTGACCTTCATCCATTGGTATTTTTACACGATTTGTGTGAAAATAGAACATAACAAAACAGGAGGAAAAAGACATGAAGAAACTTCTCGCGCTGCTGATGGCAGTTGCCATGCTGCTCACCATGTGTGTCGGTCTGGCCGAGGAACATGAGCCCGTAACCCTGCAGGTCTGGATCGTGCAGACCGACTGGTCCGACGCTTGGGACAATGAGATGGAACCCAAGTTCGAAGCCGAGTATCCCTGGATCGACGTTGAGGCCGTTGGTGTTGGCTCTGCCAATGCTGACTTCATCGCCGCCGCCATCGCCGCTGAGGACACCCCCGCTGTCTGGCAGTGCGACAACAACGACACCTACTTCAACGCCATTTCCGCCGGCCTGCTGGCCGACCTGAGCGAGATGGAAGTTGCCCAGAGCATTCCCCAGGCCTATCGTGATGCTTTCACCCACGACGGCGTGCTGTTCGGTCTGACCCAGGGCGCTGCTTTCTCCGTTCTGTACATCAACATGGCTATCCTCGAGGAAGCCGGCTGGACCGAAGCTCCCGCCAACTGGGACGAGTTCATCCAGTGCTGCGCCGACATCGCCGAGAAGACCGATGCCGCTCCTCTGACCCTCGCCGGTGACAAGACCACCACCTGCTGGATGCTGTACGAGCTGATCATCGCCAACACCGTCGGCGACGAGCTGGGCCTGGGCGTCTTCGAAGAGCAGTTCAAGGCCGGTACCTTCGACTTTGCTGCCAACCCCGAGATCGCTGCCAAGCTGGAGCAGGTCGTTCCCTACATCATGACCGGCACCTCCACCATGACCGAAGATGACGTCACTGCAGCCATGACCGATGGTATCGCCGCAATGTGCATCGCCGGCAACTGGACCGCCAACAACATCTGCTCCGGTATCGAAGAGTGCACCGGCGACGCCTCCAAGGTCAAGGCCGTTCTCGCTCCCTTCAATCCCGCTGACAAGGGTGTCTGGATCTCCGTTTCTCCCGAAACCGCTTTCGGCCTCTCTGCTGTCGAAGTCTCCGACGCCGAGAAGGAAGCTCGCGAAATCTTCTTCAACTGGGTCTTCCAGCCTGAAAACTTCGCCATCATCCAGAACGCTCGTGGTACTGTCCCGGTCCTGTCCACCATGACCGACGACCAGATCAAGGTTCCCGCCGCCATCGCTGAGATCGTTCCCGCGATGAACGCCGCCAACTTTGTCTACATGGGCTTCAACTGCTGGACCTCCGAGTTCAAAGACGGTGCCTGCACCATGCTGAAGGACGTCTACGCCGGCAACATGGCCGTTGCTGACGCCGTCACCGGTATGACCGAGCTGCTGCAGACCTACCATCGCTAATCTCTGACTTGTTCAGGACATGGGGCGGGATTCTTTCCCGCCCCATGGGCAGTTATGGGAAAGTTAAGATTTTCCTATGGAAAATTCCTCGGAAATTTCCGAAATCGTTCCGACGGAAAACACGGACATTTCCCCCATCGAATGCCGCTTCCGATTCCATCTCCCCCTTGCGCAAAGGGAAATCACGCTTTGCACAAGGGAGCGATGGGCTCCACTACCGTACATGAGGTGATTTGTCAATGGAAAAGAAAACCGCTTCTGTTCCTGCGGCGAAGATCAAGAAGTCCGATTTTGAGCGTTCCCGCTACCTGACCGGCGTCTTCTTCCTGGTCCCCGCCACCGTTCTGAGTTTTATCTTTGTCATCATCCCGCTGATCAACGTTATCCGCTACAGCTTCTATGAGTGGAACGGCATCAGCGACGATATGCTCTGGGTAGGTCTGCAGAACTTCAAGACCCTGCCCACCACCGAAGGTTTCTGGCAGATGTGTATCTCCACGCTGATCTTTGCCTTCGGCTCCACCGCGCTGATCGTGCTGTTCTCCTTCATCGTCGCCATGGCGCTGGACAGCAAGAACCGCAACCGCGTCAGCCGCGCCGTGTACCGCACCGCATGGTTCTTCCCCTGCATCCTGTCCGGTTCCGTTGTCGGTATCCTGTGGCGCATCATGTACAACTACAACAACGGCATGATCAACAAGACCCTGAAGGGCATGGGCCTCAGCCCCGTCAACTGGCTGGAGACCTACGGCCTGACCAACGTCGCCATCATCATCGCGGCGGTCTGGTTCCAGATGGGTCTGTGCATCGTCATCTTCCTGGCCGGCCTCCAGTCCATCTCCACCGAGATCAATGAAGCCGCCGCCATCGACGGTGCCAACGAGGGTCAGATCCGCCGCCACATCATCGTGCCGCTGATGGCGCCTTCCATCACCATCAACGTTCTGACCACCTCCATCGCCGCCTTCAAGATGTATGAAATGCCCTGGCTGATCTCCAACGGTCTGCCCGGCTACTCCACCCGCCTGCTGACCCAGCGCATCCACTTCTTCGGCATCGAGTCCGCCAAGTTCGGTCTCGGTTCCGCCATGGCCGTGCTGCTGATCCTGGTCATCACCGCCATCTCACTGGTCCAGCTGGTCGTACTGCGTAAGAGGGAGGATATCTACTGATGAAACAGCTTACGAAGATCGTCAGCTCCGTTGTCCTCTTTGCCTTCACGGTCCTGATGTGGGTCCCGATTTACTACTTCGTCATCGGCGCATTCAAGAAGCGCACGGACATCGTCAAGCATCCTCTGGTCATCAATCTGAAGATGTTCACCACGGAGAACTTCAGCTACACCATCAAGAAGATGAAGCTCTTCTCCGCACTGGGCAACACCGCCTTCATCACCATTCTGGCGCTGGTCCTGATCATCATCGCCGGTTCTCTGGCAGGCTTCGCCATCGCCCGCATCAAGGGCAAGCTGTTCAATATCTATTACGGCGCGGTGGTCTCCCTGATGGTCATCCCCTTCATCGGCGCGCTGATCCCCCTGATCTCCCTGATCAAGGACCTGGGTCTGTACAACAACCTGTGGGGCTGCGTGCTCATTCAGGCGGCGTGGAACCTTCCCTTCGCCATCTTCCTGTTCACGGGCTTCATGCGCGGCATCCCCAAAGAGCTTGAGGAAGCCGCCTACATCGACGGCTGCTCCACCGTCGGCATCTACTGGCGCATGTTCCTGCCCCTGCTGAAGCCGGTCATCGCCACCTGCTGCATCCGCAGCGGCATCGGTATCTGGAACGACTATCTGGTCACCAATACCCTGCTGAACTCCGTCAAGATGCCCACCCTGATGGTCGCCATCTACCAGTTCTTCGGTCAGTATGTCTCCGAATACGGCTACGCATTCGCCGGCATTATCATGGCATCTCTCCCCGTTATCGTCGCCTTTATTTTCCTGCAGAAATACTTTATCAAGGGATTGACCGCAGGCGCAGGCAGGGGTTAGTCGCGGGAGGCAAAACATGGCAGTGTTTACCGTAACCGATTATGACAAAATGGTATACGAGCAGGAGCTGAAAGATTTCCTGCCCGCAAAGATGATCGACATCCACACCCATGTGTGGCGCAAGGACATCCAGGGCGAAAAGAAGCTTCGTCCCGGCGAGGTCAAGCGCACCGTTACCTGGCCGTCTCTGGTCGCCAAGGACAACTCCATCGAGGACCTGCAGGAGACCTATCGCCTCATGTTCCCCGGCAAGGATGTCAAGGCCCTGATCTTCGCCAACGGCGGCAACTTTGAGACCCTGGGCGCCTGCAACGACTACATTGCCGACGCTTCCCGCCGTTCCGAGTTCCCCGCCCTGTACTTCTCCCATCCCACCCAGAGCGGTGAGGAGCTGGAGCAGAAGATCCGCGAAGGCGGCTTCCTGGGCGTCAAGAGCTATCTGAGCCTCTCCCCCGTGTATCTCCCCGAAGCGGAGATCCGCATTCTGGACTTCTTCCCCCACCATCAGCTGAAGGTGCTGGACAAGATGGGCGCCATCGTCATGTGCCACATCCCGCGCCACGGCCGTCTGAAGGATCCCGTCAATCTGGCTCAGATCCTTGAGATCAAGCAGAAGTACCCCAACCTGAAGCTGATCATCGCCCACATCGGCCGCGCATACACCGAGAACGACGTCGGCGAAGCCTTCAAGATCCTCGCTCCCGCCACCACCCTGATGTTCGACTTCTGCGCCAACACCTGCAGCTTTGCCATGCAGAAGCTGCTGGAGGCCTATGGTCCCGATCACGCCATGTTCGGCAGCGATCTGCCCATCCTCCGCATGCGCATGAAGCGTATCGAAGAGAACAACACCTACATCAACCTGGTACCTCCGGGAATGTACGGCGATCCCAAGCAGGACAGCCACCTCCGTGAAGTCTCCAAGGAAGAGGGCGAGAAGCTCACCTTCTTCATGTACGAGGAGATCCGCGCCTTCAAGGTCGCGGCAAGGAACGTAGGTCTCACCGCCGCCGACGTTGAGAAGTGCTTCTACAGCACCGCCAAGAACCTCATCGACGGCGCCCGCACCGCGATCTACGGCAAATAAACTTTCAGACGGCGATCCCCAAGGCCGCCGCCGGAGGGGTCGCCGTCATACTGCATTCGTCAGTTTTGAAGGAGTGAATCATAATGGCACTGTTCACCGTAACGGATTACGACAAAATGGTATACGAGCAGGAGCTGAAAGATTTCCTGCCCAAGAAGATCATCGACGTCCACACCCATATCTGGAAGACCGAGATCATGGGTCCCAAGGAGCTGCGTCCCGGCGAGGTCAAGCGTCAGGTCACCTGGCCGTCTCTGGTCGCCAAGGACAATTCCGTGGAGGACCTGTATGAGACCTACCGCCTCATGTTCCCCGACAAGGAAGTCACGCCCCTGATCTTCGGCACCTCCGACGGCGGCGTCAAGTCCATCGACGCCTGCGACCGCTACGTCATGGAGTCCGCCAAGAAGACCGGCGCCCCCGCCCTCTGCTATTCCCTGCCCACCTACAGCGCGGAAGAGCTGGAACGTCGCGTGATCGAGGGCGGCTTCCTCGGCATCAAGAGCTACCTGACCCTCGCCCCCGTGTATCTCCCCGAAGCGGAGATCCGCATCTTTGACTTCTTCCCGCCCCATCAGCTGGAGGTCATGAACAAGCTGGGCGGCATCGTCATGCTGCACATCCCGAGAAACGGACGCCTGAAGGATCCCGTCAATCTGGCTCAGATCCTCGAGATCAAGCAGAAGTGGCCCAAGGTCCGCCTGATCATCGCCCACATCGGTCGTGCCTACACCGAGAACGACGTCGGCGATGCCTTCAAGATCCTCGCCCCCGCGGCGGATCTGATGTTCGACTTCACCGCCAACACCTGCGCCTACGCCATGGAGAAGCTGCTGGAGTCCTTCGGACCCGACCACACCATGTTCGGCAGCGACCTGCCCATCCTCCGCATGCGCATGAAGCGTATCGAAGAGAACAACACTTACATCAACCTCATCCCCCCGGGAATGTACGGCGATCCCAAGCAGGACAGCCACCTGCGTGAGGTCTCCGCGGCCGAAGGCGAGAAGCTGACCTTCTTCATGTACGAAGAGATCCGCTCCTTCAAGATCGCCGCGAAGAACGTCGGCCTTTCCGCCGCTGACGTTGAGAAGTGCTTCTATACCACCGCCAAGACCCTCATCGACGGCGCCAAGGCGGATATCTACGGCAAATAATTCATAAAAGGAGATCATTACTATGGCTAACATCAAAGTCGGTTTCCTGCCCCTGTACATCAAGCTTTATGACGACAGCAACCCCCACTATCGCGATCCCATGGTCAAGCATATGAAGACCCACATCTCCATGCTGGAGAGCCAGGGCCTCGAGCTGGTCGTTGCGGATGTCTGCCGTATCAAGCCCGAGTTCGACGCCGCCATCCAGATGTTCATCGATAACGATGTTGACGCCGTCATCACCCAGCACCTCGCCTACTCCCCCTCTCTGGAGAGCATCGAAGCCCTGAAGCGCCTCGAGGTCCCGATCATCATCCTCGACGCCACCGTTGACTACGAGCTCATCGAGAAGGCCGGCTACTATTCCGGTATCTCCTACAACCACGGCATCCACGGCGTTCAGGATATGACCAACCTGCTCCGCCAGAACGGCAAGAAGTACTGGATCTGCGCCGGTCATGCCCTCCATTCCGAAGTCATCGCCGAGGTCGTCGGTTACTGCCGCGCCGCCAAGGTCATGAAGAACTACAAGACCGCCCGCGTCGGCGCTGTCGGCGGCGAGTTCTACGGCATGGGCGACTTTGCCATCACCCCCGAAAACTACAAGAAGCGCATCGGTGCCACCGTTGTTGAAATGACCAACGAAGACACCGCCAAGTACGTCGCCGCCGTTACCGAAGAAGAGGTCGACGCCGAGATCGCCTGGGACGCCGTCAACTTCACCAACGAGCTCACCGACATCCCCAACTACCGCCTGGCTGTCAAGTCCGGTCTGGCAGTCCGCAAGTGGATGGCCGACAACGAGCTGAACGCCTGCACCGTCAACTTCCTGTCTCTGGACAAGTGCGGCCTGCCCAAGATGCCCTTCGCAGAGTGCTCCAAGATGCTCATGCGCGGTCTGGGCTATGCCGGCGAAGGCGACACCCTCACCGCAGGTCTGGTCGGCGCACTGCGTCAGGTCTATCCCAACACCACCTTCACCGAGATGTTCTGCCCCGACTGGAAGGAGAACGTCATCCTGCTCAACCACATGGGTGAGTGCAACCTGAACCTGGCTCAGTGGAAGCCCGTCCTCCGCAGCCTGCCCTTCAACTACAACACCTGCGGCGACACCGCTGCCGCCTACGGCTGCATGCGCGCCGGCAAGGCCGTGTTCATCAACGTCGCACCCATGGGCGAAGGCTTCTCCATGGTCGTGACCCCCGTTGAGATGCTGGGCGTCGGTCTGGAGTTCGGTATCTACCGCAAGTCCATCCAGGGCTGGATGAAGCCCTGCAAGCCCATCAAGGAATTCCTGAAGGAGTTCTCCATGCTGGGCGGCACCCATCACTCCGCACTGGTCTACGATGCCAACATCGACGAGATCGCCGC
This sequence comes from Clostridia bacterium, assembly GCA_024404395.1. Classification (GTDB taxonomy): domain Bacteria; phylum Bacillota; class Clostridia; order Christensenellales; family Aristaeellaceae; genus Faecivicinus. Next base: position 11,216 of record JAKSPZ010000004.1, read on the forward strand.
ATTCGGCGAGATGATGGGCTTCGAGGTTCACAAGATCGTCTGATCGGATCCGTGTGAACGGTTGAAACCATAACATAAAACCCGTATAATAACCCTCCGAGATCCCTCGGAGGGTTTCTTTATTTGCTGTCAAAGGACTTGAACGATCATGCCCGATATCAATATCCCCGCCCAGCTGGTGGGCTTATGCGGAATGGCGACGATGTCGCTGTCCTATCAGATCAACAACCGCAAGAAGATCATACTGGTGCAGACGCTGAACAACCTCTTCTGGCTGCTGCACTTCCTGATGCTGGGCGCCATGGCCAGCGTGGGCGTGAACATCGTGTCCATCGTCCGCAATCTGCTGTTCGTCAACCGCGGACGGAACCGCTTCTTCTCCTCCGTGCTGCTGCCCGTGATCGTGTGCCTCGCCTATGTCGCCGCCGTGGCGAGCGTGTGGGCGGGTCCCGTCGACCTTTTGACCATGGGCGCCGCCATCATCAACACCGTGTCCCTGTGGCTGAAGTCGGAGAAGAAGATCCGCGCGCTGAACATGTTCTCCTCCCCCATGTGGCTGGTCTACAACGCGCTGAACGGCTCCGTGGCGGGCATCATCACCGAGGTCTGCGTCATGACCTCCATCATCATCTCCATCATCCGCTTCGACATCCTGAAGAAGGAAAAGCCTGTCAAGAAGGCATAAACAAAAAGCAATGTGCAAAATGCACATTGCTTTTTTGAGCCACGACTTAGTTTTAACAAACCAACCGTTGTTTATTGATAAAACCCGTTGTATAATCACCCCGAAAACTGAATCGATTGTACGGATTTTGCCTTCGGGCAGGAAGCTGGGTGCGAATCCCACACAAGGACGTTACTGTATTTGCGGAGAAAAGCTCTGTCGCCCATAAGGGCAGGCCACTGGGATGACCGGGAAGGCCGAGCGGATCGATGAGGCATGAGTCAGGATACATCCGGACAATTATGCAAAGCCTTCGCGGACCCCGAAGCAATGGGTATCTCTTATTTGACGTGCCTTTATTTGCTGCGCCGTTCCGCAAAGGAATTGCGCAGTTTTTAATATGCCGCGAAACCCGGCAAAAATAAAGGAGCGAACCCCATGAAGAAATTCCTCTCCGTCCTGCTCGTGCTCTGCATGGCCCTTTCCCTGACCTTCGCCTTCGCCGACGAGGTCTACGAGCCCGTTACCATCGTTAACGGCGACCGCACCATCACCTTCACCGAGATGCCCACCGGCATCCTGTCCTGCAACACCTGCGCCACCGAGAACATCATCATGCTCGGCCTTGCCGACAAGCTGGTCGGCCGCAACGTTCCCTCCAACCCCGCCGACGTTCCTCTGGAGGAGCTTCAGCCCGCCGTCGAGAACGTTCCCACCTTCGAGAAGAGCCACGAAAATGCCGTTGCTTCCGGCGCAGATTTCGTGATCGGTCAGGTCTCCGTTTTCCGCGAAAGCACCTGGGGCAGCTATGAGATGTTCGAGAGCAAGGGCATCAACTGCTACACCATCAGCGGCACCATCGTTCTGGACGAGACCGTTGAGAACATCTACGAAGACGTCCGCGCACTGGGCGCCATCTTCAAGGTCGAAGACCGCGCCGAAGAGCTGATCGCCGACATCCAGGCCCGCATCGACGCCGTTCAGGAGACCGTCAGCGTCGTCGCCGAAGAGGACAAGCCCGTTGTCTTCGTCATGGACAGCAACAACGGCAATGAGATCTACACCACCTCTTCCGGTCTGCAGAGCAACCTGATCGAGCTGGCCGGCGGCATCAACGCCACCAAGGGCATGGCCGATTCCCGTTGGTTCACCACCTCCGTTGAAGTCATCGTCGAGACCAACCCCGACATCATCATCTTCAACGACTACGGCTCTCAGACCATCGAGGAGAAGATCGATTTCATCGAGTCCAACCCCGCTCTGCAGGATGTTCCCGCCGTTGCCAATAAGAATTATGTCATCATCCCCCTGGTTCAGGTCATGCAGGATGTCCGCGCCGCCGCGGCTTGCGAGACCTTCGCTCAGGCCTTCTATCCTGATCTGTTCGCCTGATCATGAAAAAGTTCTTAAGAACACCGATCGTGCTGACCCTGCTGCTCGCAGGGTTGGCATTTTCTATCGTAGCCACGGTGAGCATAGGCTCTTCCGAGCTTCCGCTTGCGAATGCTTACGGCATACTCGTCGATAAGCTTTTCAACGGCGGCAAAAGGATCGCCGAAGGGCTCTATCCGAACAGCCAGTATCAGGTGATCTGGAATATCCGACTGCCCCGCGTCATCTTCGGCATGTTATGCGGTGCGGGCCTCTCCGTTTGCGGCGCCGCAATGCAGTCTCTTGTCCTCAACCCCATCGCAGACCCCTATGTCCTCGGCATTTCGTCCGGTGCCAGTGCGGGCGCAGCCTTCGCGCTGCTGGTCCCGCTGCCGTTGATCGGCGGTTCAAACCAGACCATGCTCTTCGCCATGTTCGGTGCGCTACTGGCCAGTGCGGTCGTGTATTTCATGGCGCGCGCCGGCGGCGGCGGACAGATCCGTCCCGTTACGCTTCTCCTTTCGGGTACGGCCGTAAACGCGGTCATGAGCGCAATCACGTCCCTTCTGGTGTTTCTGGCCAAAAGCCCGGAGAGCATCACCGCGGTCTACAACTGGCAGATGGGCTCCATTGCCGCCGCACAGTGGACCACGCTGACCTTTCCGCTCATTGCCGTCATCATCGGCACCGTGATCTTCACGCTCAACGGCACACGCTTCAATCAGCTGATGATGGGCGACGAAGACGCCATGAGCATGGGCCTCAACGTGCCCCTCTTCAGAACCACCATGTTCATCGTCTCCTCCGTTGTGGTGGCTTCCCTCGTTTCCGTCACCGGCATCATCGGCTTTGTGGGTCTTGTGATCCCCCACATCGTCCGACTCATCACGGGCACCAGTGACAACAAGCGGGTGATCCCGTTCAGCGCGATCCTTGGCGCCATTTACCTAATCTGGGCAGATGCGGCAGCGCGAGGACTGTTTGGCCGGGCCGAATTGCCCCTCGGTATCATCACTGCCTTTGTCGGCGCACCTTTCTTCCTCTACCTCATGGCACGGAAAAAATACGGAGGGAACGGACGATGAAAATCTGCTTTGATCACATCGATGCGTGCATCGGCGGCAACAGAATCCTGACGGATGTCAGTGTACATGCCCAACACGGTCGGATGACGGGGATCATCGGTCCCAACGGCTGCGGCAAGTCCACCCTGCTGAAGACGCTCTTCGGGATCGTCAAGACCGACAGCGGGACCATCACTCTGGATGGAAAGCCGATCTCGGAAATGAAGCGCAGCGAGGTCTCGTCGCTGGTCGGTTATGTCGGTCAGGATATCCCCTGCGTCTTTGATTTTTCCGTTCGCAGCGTAACAGAGATGGCTCTGTACGGTCGGAAGGGACTGTCCAGAAGAAAGCGGGACAGCATCGTAAACGAGTCCCTTGCGTCTGTCGGTCTGCTCGATCTGGCGGAGCGCAGCATTCTGACCCTTTCCGGCGGCGAACGAAAGCTCGTCTTCATTGCCCGCGCGCTGGCACAGGGCGTTGAGACCATCGTTCTGGATGAGCCGACGAACCATCTCGATATCCGCCATCAGCTGTTTATCATGGATTATCTCAAGAAGAGCGGAAAGACCATCCTGATCGTGCTCCACGATCTGCGCCTCGCCGCCTACTACTGCGATGAGGTCTTCCTGCTCAACAAAGGACACAGCTACGCCTCGGGCGCGCCCTGCGATACCCTGACCACGGAGAACATCCGAAATGTCTTCGGCATCCACGGCTACGCCGGCAACGCGGCTTTCGGCTCCGACTTCATGATCGATTTCAACAGCGAGATCACGCTGTGAACCGGGAAAACGACAAAAGAGCAATGTGCTGTTCGCACATTGCTCTTTTCAATTACTCTTTTTCATTCGATCGCTTCCCCGTGGAGGGTGACCCTGCCGCCGTCGGGGCATTGGGCGTCGAAGCATCTTGCGCGCCCGCTGCCGTAGTCCAGCTCGGCGCCGTTGAGCAGGGCGTAGACCATGGGGTAGATGGTGCTCCACAGCTCGTGGCACATGGGCGGGCACAGGTCTTCGACGATGAACTCGTCCCCCGCCTTGCAGTAGCCGCCGCGGCATCGGCTCTCCGTCACCGTGATCCTGACTTTCATATTGCCTCCCGATAAGTAAACACCCCCGAAGTTCGGGGGTGCGTTTTATTACATCTTGCGCCACGCGTCGGGCATGAAGAGCATGAGGATGGGGAAAATCTCCAGACGTCCGATGAGCATGCACAGGCTGAGGACCAGCTTGCTCAGGATGGAGAATCCCGCGAAGTTGCCCGTGGGACCGACGGCGCCCAGACCGGGTCCGATGTTGGACAGGGTGGCGATGACGGCGGTCACGTTGGTCTCGAAACTGAAGCCGTCCAGCGAGATGATCAGCGTCGACAGGATCAGCACGAAGATGTAGGCGAAGAAGAAGCCGTAAACGCCGCTGATGACGCCCTCGTCCACGGTGCGACCGTCCAGCTTGACGTTGTTGACGGTGCGGGGATGGATGGTGCGGCGGATCTCGCGGACCATGCTCTTGACCAGCAGCTGGGCGCGGATGACCTTCATGCCGCCGCCGGTGGAGCCTGCGCAGGCGCCGACCAGCATGATGCCCACCAGCAGGGTGCGGCTCAGCTGGGGCCAGACGTCAAAGTCGGCGGTAGCATAGCCGGTGGTGGTCATGATGGAGGACACCTGGAAGAAGGCGTTGCGGAGGGCGGTGCCGATCTGATTGCCGTAGAGGGGCAGGATGTTCAGGGTGATGATCGCCACTGCGCCGAACAGGATGACGAGGTAGACCTTTACCTCGGAGTTGCTCTTGATACCGCGCCAGTTGCGATGGACGAGGTAGTAATAGATGGAGAAGTTGACGCCGAAGAGCGCCATGAAGATGCCGATGACGACCTCGATGGCGGGGGAATTGAACGCCGCGATGCTGGCGTTGTAGTTGGAGAAGCCGCCTGTGCCCGCCGCGCCGAAGGTGTGGATGAGGGCATCGTAGGGCGTCATGCCCAGAACGAGCAGGGAGATGACCATGAGGACCGACAGTCCGATGTACAGCCAGTACAGGATCTGGGCGGTGCGTCCGAGACGGGGCACCAGCTTGTCGGTGGAAGGTCCGGGGGACTCGGCGCGCATCAGGTGGATGGCGCGGGGTCCCATCTTGGGGATGATGGCCAGAGACATGACCAGAACGCCCATGCCGCCCGCCCAGTGGGTAAAGGAGCGCCAGAACGCCATGCCGCGTCCGAGGGACTCGACGTTGGTGAGGATGGTGGCGCCTGTGGAGGTGAAGCCCGAGACGGTCTCGAAGAAGCAGTCCACCAGAGAGGGGATCTGACCCGAGAAGAAGAAGGGCAGTCCGCCGAAGAAGGACAGCAGGATCCAGCTCAGGGTGACCACGGCGAAACCTTCGCGGGCGCGGAGGTTCTCATTCTCGGGGCGGAGGCGGCTCATGGCAAAGCCCACCACGGCGACGATGGCGGCGGTGAGGAGGAGATACTTCCAGTCCCCGTTCCGCTCCACCAGGGAGACCAGAGTCGGCAGCAGGAGCAGGATGGCTTCCACCGTCAGCACGCTGCCCACCAGTTTCAGTGTCAGTTTATTGTTCATCTTTTCATCTCCGGCAGTTCGAAGGCATCGGACAGATCTTTAACCGCCCC